>CAZPDD010000008.1:0-18499 GCA_964585235.1 Microcaldota archaeon
ACTTGGTTGGGGAAGTGGGGGGAATAAAGCGTTGCGAAGTGCTCGCCGCCAAGGGAGCGCACCATGTTGTCGGCGGCAAGCTTGCTTACAAGGCCGATGCCGGGCAGGCCGACTATCAAGACGGGCTTGACGAGCTTGGGCCTGCTTTTGAACTCGATGAGAGAGTGCTCGAAATTCTTTTCAATTGTTTTTTCCATTCTTTTCACCCTAACTCCCCTTCAGCCGTACTTGGCCTTGCGCCGGTACGCAGCGTACTTGTCTTCCGGCGAGTACTTGGCCGGATGAGGCGTGCGCGTTTCCCCGCCGCACTTGCGGCATTCCTGCGACAGCGAATAGGCGCCGCAGGCAATGCACTTGCGCATCAAATCCATTTTCAGCTAAGGCAACTCCGGAATTACTTCTTTTCCTGCTCGAGCGAATACTCGTTCTCGTGCCCGCCCGCCTGGGCGGAAAGAAGCGAGTCTATTTTTTCAACGACCTTGCTGGCGGACTTGTAATCTCCCGACTCGACGTCGACAAAATAGTGCGGCGCGCCGAGGTAATGCACTTTCACGGTCGTCTTTGCGTCGCCGGTTGCTTCTGCAGCCTTTAGGGCGTATTTCAGCTTTTCCACCCCGTCGCCGGCGGTGAACTTGAGAGTGAGCTTGGAACGCAGGGTGACGCGCTTGGGCTTGAATTCCTTATCGAGGATTTCTTTAAGCGCATCAGACCAGACTTGCGGCACCGGCGTTTTCACAGAACCTTCGCGCAGCGCCTCAAGCGCCGTTGCGAGGGAACCGAATTCCTTCAAGAGCGGCTCGCCCACTTCCTTCCACGAGACCGCCGGCAGCTTCTTGAGCTTGGCGCCGACGACTTCAATGAGCTTTCTCGCGCGCTTCTCGCCCTGGTAGGCCTCGAGCTTGCGGCGCTTGTCGCCCTCGCTCACTCCCTTGAGCGTAAGGTCAATCTGGCCCTTCTGCAGGTCAAGCACGTGGACTTTCGCGACTATCTTCTGGCCCTCGCGCAGGTACTCGCGGATGTTGCGCACCCAGCCGGTGCTCACCTGTGAAATGTGTATGAAACCCTCGGAGCCGTCGTACTCGTCAAGGCCGAGGAAGGCGCCGTAAGGCATGACCTTCTTGACAGTCGCGACGACGAACTCCCCCTGCTCAGGATAGGAAACCAACTTTCTCCACCGAATAGAAGTAGGGCGGGAAAGAATAATAATGAGCGGTTCCGGAAGAAAAAGAAAACTAGCCGGAAAAGGAACGCGAGCTTACTACAGGACTTCGAGTATCTTGCCGTTGACGTGCGCGCGGCCGCCAAGCGGGCTTGCGATTATTGCGCCGCAGCCGAGGCACTTTACCTCTTCGGTCGCGTTGCCGAAGATAACCTGCTTTGCCTTGCACTTGGCGCATTGGACTGACAGGAATTTGCTCATTTTTTCACCAAACTATTTCGCCAACTCGGCCTTCTTCTTCATGCGGCCGCTTATGACGCGCTCGTGCTTTTTCTTGCACTTTTCGCACTCAAGCATGATGCGGTTGCGGATGCCCTGCTTTTTCACCTTCGCTTTTCCCTTGACTTTCCCGTGGTAGCCCGCGAGCTTGCGTTCGTGGCGGCGCGTGCCTTCGGCCAAGGTGCGGCCGGGCTTTATCTTGCCCGTGCTGACCTTCACCTTGTGCACGGTGTAGACCCTGCATTTAGGGCAGTAAGTGTTCATTGTTTTTGGGACTATCACTGTAATTCGACCTATTTACAGATAATGGCGCAAAAAGCTTATTAAAAGCCATCTTGAGAGCAAATAATGGCGCGCGGCAAAAACCCGTACCCGACTTGGAGGCGGAGCCAATACCGCGACGGAAGCTGGGGAGACGAGCAGGTAACTAAAAACCACTCAAAGATAGTGGCCGCACTCGAAGAGAACCTCGGTTCGCTAAAGGGGCTTCGCATAATGGATATAGGATGCGGAAACGGCAGCCTCATGAGCAGGTTGGCGGAAAAGGGCGCGGAAGTTTGGGGAGTCGACGCAGTTTGGGCCCACATCGAGGCTGCAAAAAGAAGGGGCCTGAAAAACCTGATTAAAGGCGAAGCTGAAGCGCTTGCCAGTCTCGTGCCTGGAAAAATTGTCCGGGCTGGCGGGTTTGATGCGGTAGTGTCTTCCCTTTTTTTGGAAAAATCGGTTCTCCAGTACGCCCAGCAGCGGCGAGTGCTCGCGCAGGCAGCTGCGGTAACAAAGCCGGATGGCATTCACGTCCATTGGACGGGCCAGCCGGACGGCGTGCCAATGCAGGGAATTCAAAGAATCGGGATGCGGCCCATTTCCAGCAAATACGCCGACGGCGAAGGCAAACTCGTGGTACTAAGGAAAAATCCGCTGCGTTCGGGATAGCTAAGCTTCCTGCGCAACTCCCTGGTCAACTAGAAGCCGCGCGTCGTCGCGGGAAAGCGACGCCTTCTGGTTTGCGGAAAACGGGCCGATTGTGCCCGATATGCCGACAAAAGCCGGCAGGTCTACGAGGAAAGTGAGGCTCACGAACGCGGGCTTTTCGTCCTTGGCCGCCGCGGGCGAGGAGGCGAGTCCGCCCACTTGGCGCTCTTCGTACTCGCCAAGCATTCTCGTGACGGAATTGTAGACTTCCTTTTCCTCCGCCGCAAGGCCAGTTGAATCCACCGTGCCGGCGTGGAAGTCGCGAAGGGCCTTTAGGAAAATCTTCTGCTCGCGGCGGCGCACCACGTCGGCGAGCATGCGCTGCGTTCCCTCAAGCGCGCTTGCCGCGTCGATGCTGAAGCTTGCCCGCAGCCGCTCGCGCAACTGCAAAAGCAGCACGCGGTAGCGGCCGTAAAAGTCATCCTCAAGCGGCGAGAGGGCGGCGTAATTCTTCTCGTGCAGCTGCACTTTTCGCAACGCCTCGTAACTCGTTTCAGGCATAGAATTTCAAACCCTCTTCGCGCCCCTTAAACCAAATGCTTGTGAAAGCCCAAAGGATAAAATGCTTTAGCCGGGGGTTGCAGCAACGCCCTTGAGCACGAGCAGCAAGGCTGCTGGAAGGGGTGCTGAAACGAGCTTGTCCGGGGGGAATTCAAGCAACTGGCCGCCTAGCTCGAGGCGCACGTCCTCAAAACAGACTATTTCCTGCAATTCCTTGCCAAAAGCAAGCGCGTCCTCAAGGGGGTTGAACTTGCCCAAGTCCTGGGTTTCCTTCGCTATAAAGCTGGTGGTGCCGTGAAGCGTGTTCGGGATGCGGATGAGCCGGGCGCGGTCGAAAGTCACCGGCTTGTCAAGCTCAACGCGCTTGAGGCGGATTGCTTCGTCAACGAGGGAAGCCCAAAAGTCCTTCAACCCCGGCAAGTAGTCCCAGTTGCCGCGGGAGAGTGCGGAAACCAGATTGCCCTTGTCGGCCAGCAGCCTTTCGCATTTCTGCCTCGACACCCCCCTCGCCAGGAGTTTCGCCTCGTCAGCGCTTTGCAAAAAGTCAGTGACATGGTCAAAGGCTGCTTTTTGCCAGCCGAGCGAACCGGCCGAAGGGCCGGCCAGGGATTTGGCGCGGCCGACCAGCGGCTCGTGAAGCAGGTTCGAGCTGCTCACATCCAAGGCCGCAGCATAGTCACACAACTCCTTTCGCGCAAAGCTCGAGAGCTGCTGGACTGCTTCGCTTCTCACGTGGAAATGGAAGCCCTTGTTGCCACTAAAGTTCACGCTCACCTCGGGTTTTGCAAAGCCGAAGTCGGCAAGAAGGAAGTCCTCATAAAAGCGCAGCGCGTCCTCTTTCGAGCGCTCAAGGCAGTTGCCGCACACTATCTTGCCGTGCTTTTCGGGATGCTCGCCTTCGTAAGTCTTGTCGAGGTCAAAGGCCAAGTCAGCGCCTAAAAAGCCCTTGGCCGGCATCGGCCGCGCGGCGGGCAGCGAATAGCGGGCTGTTGAGTATGAGGCGTAGAGCGGCGCTTCGAGGCGCAAAAAGTCGTAAAAATCGCGCTCTCCGGCAAAGGCCTTGTGGCGGTAGTCGATTTTTTCCTGCCAGCCAAAGCCGAACTCGCGCTGGGAAAGGCCGGGCACGCTAATGCCGCCGGCGTGGCTGGCGTAGTAGCGGCTGAAGCACTCCTTTGCAAAAGCTTTTGCGTCCATAGGGGGGTTGGTCCTCCGCTTACTTTCCTTGCCGCGTTGCGCGGTCGTGAGTGCAGGGATAAGCGCATTCGGGCGGCGCGAGGCCGTGCGAACGGTTTGAAGGGCAGTTGAAGCGCACGCTGGGCCTGCGGTAGACCCAGTCGAGGCTTGCTTGCGCCTCGCGCATGGTGAAGGGATGAGTTTGTTTGCTGCTGTTGTTGACAAACTGCTGCATCACCGCAACCGCCTTTTCCTTGGGCAGGTCGTCCTTGCGGCAGGCGATTGCAAGGGCCATGCTCGCGTAATAGCGCTTTCCTTCCCCGACTCCCTTGAGTATCGATTGCATGCAAGGAAGGGACAGGTAGCTGCCGGAAAAGTCAACTGCCTCAATTGGCTTTGGGAGCATCTCCGAAAGTTCCAAAGCCGCTTGCTTGAGCTGCTCGCCCTCGGCCTTGGCCGACGGCTTTTCCATCGTCTTTCTCACAATTGCGTAGCGGAGGAGGGAAAGCATGTCTTGCCGCTCAAGGTGCACGACCCCCGCGCCAAGCATGGCTTTGGGCAGCGCAATGCCGTAGGAAAGGAACTGCGGGAGTGGGATTTCAAAAGAGCCGTTTGCAAAGGAAGCGGCGGGGAAAAAGTCGCGCGAGATTTCAAGAAGCGACTCGTCGGATTCCTCCCGCAGGAAGGCGGCGGCAAGCGCTGCCTCGCCGCGCGCGAACTTTGACCAGTAATACTCGCTGTCAAGCACGGATAAAAGCAGGCGGGCGATTGCATAGGATTCGACGCTTTCATTTTCGGAAGGTGGGCTTCCGATTGCGAAGTCCTTGGCGCCCGCACGGCTGACGCTTTGGACCGCGCGGCTTTTCGCCCGCTCGAGCTCGTCATAGCCTACCTTCTGCAGGCCGCGGCTTGCCAATAGCCCGCGCGCCTTGGACATGAAAGGATACTTGCCGAGCATTTCTAACCCAAAACCCCCCTAACATCAAATTTGCCTCAAGCGGGTTAAAAAAAGCGTGTGGCAGGCCGGCTTGCCGGACCGTTCATAAAGCGCAGGGGGGCTGCGGGTTTAAAAAAACATTGTAGGGTAATTTATTGCGCAATTCCCTTCGCGGACTTTGCCGCTATCGGGCGGTGGACTTGCCTTCAGTAAAATACATCAAACGCAACGGGAGGGTCTTCGGCCCCTACTTGTACCAAAGCGTGCGCAAGGGAAAGAAAGTCACCAGCATCTACCTCGGCAAGCGCATTGAAGAAGGGACGGCAGTAATAAGGAAGGAAAAGGGCAAAGCCGGCCTTAAAGCAAGGGAAAGGCGCTTGAGATAATTTGAGCCGCCTTCACTCTTTCTACAAAAACTTTCCAAGCTCCACTTGCGTGTACTGCAGCCTCTTTGCCGTTTCCCACTGGTGGCGGACGTATGGCTGCAAGGCAGGAAGGTTGTGGTGCTTTTTCAGAAATGCAATGGTAAGCGGGTCGTGGGAATACCCGCTTCCGAAATCCTCGCCAATGCCGTTGCGTGCGAGCACTTTCTTTATTTCGGCAATGCCCGCGTCGCGCGTTACTTTCGCTATTATGCTCGCGGCGCCCACCACGGGGTAATTCACATCGGCCTTGTGCTCGCAGACGATTTGAAAAGAATGGTCGGCATACTTGCGGATGCGGCGCTCGAACTTGCCTGCAACTGGGTCGGGCGAGTCGACGAAAACCTTTGACAGCTGCTTCCTGCCTCCGAGCTCCTGCAGCGCCGAACTAATTTCCTTCGCCTCGATGTCGTTGAGACTAACTCGCTTGCGCATCAAAGAAGTGATGTCTGCGGCCGACAAGTTCCTTACCGCATAGTCGCCGATTTGCACGAGCTTTTCAAAAAGTTTTTCCCGCTGGCCTGCAGTGAGCAGCTTGCTGTCGCGCACGCCCATCTCGCGCAGCTCTGCCTCGCGCTCGGGCGCAATCGCGTACGCGCACAACACCATCGGGCCGATGACTGGTCCTTTGGGATTCGTGAGAGCTATGCTCTCACAAAACTTCCCGCCTCATCGACGCCTGCTATGAGCATATTGTGTAAGAGTTGTCTAAAAGCATATAAAAAGGCCGGAAGTTAGATTATCAGTGCGTGATTCTTTGGCTGCCTTAAGAAACGAAAATCGAAAACTTCGCCCCCCCGAAAGCCCAGGACAAACCTCTATTTTTGCGGCGGCACAATCGCAATGCGGAAAAACCCGAAGAGGGAAGACGCACTCGAGCCGGCTCTTTCCCCGCGGGAGCTGTTCAAGCTCTTTCCGAAGACCCAGCTTAGCTTTCACACGCATCCGACCATTTTCAACATCACTGGAAAGGACAGTTCCACGCTTCAAATCAAGCAGCGCATTAAGCTCATCGCGGCAATTTGGGCGGATAGGAACAGCGGGCACGCCGGGTCCATTGTAACGCACGGCACTGACACCATGGCCACGACTACTTGCGTCCTGGCGTATGCTTTTGGCAATCTTCTTTCAAAACCGCTTTTTGTCACCGGCTCGCAGTTGACTGCGGAGGAGCTGGGCACTGACGCGATTCCAAACTTCGGGCGGGCACTGCGTGGCGTTTTGGAGGCAAAGCATCCGGGAGTGTACCAATCATTTCACGACCACCTGCATTGGGGCACGCGCTTGATGAAAACGAACGAGACCAAACTCGCCGCATTCGACTCCCCATCAAGCCGTCCGGTTGCCGAAATGACTGCACACGGGCTTGATTGGGACCACGAGCGGGCAGAGTCCTTGATGCCGACGGAAGGCATGTTCCTTCCTTACTTCAGCCCGCACGTGGCAGTCGCCTCCGTCGAGGGAGACATGGCGAGCGGGGAATTAAAGCGGGTGCTTGGGGAAAACACGGGGTCAAGGAAATGCCATGGCGTCATCGTGCAGGCGCCGGGAACTGGAAACATCGCACCGCATCACCTCAGCCTGATTAGAAAGGCGCTTAAGTCAAACATTCCGGTGGTGGTTGCGACTCAAATGCAAGGCGGCAGGATCATAATGAGCTCCTACGGTCCCGGAAGGCGTGCTTTGAAGGCAGGGGTTATTGCCGCACACGATATGACTCCCCCGGCTGCGAGGGTGAAACTCTCGTGGGCCTTGGGGATGGCTGACGAGCTTATACGCAGGAAACAAATGACGCGCGACGATGTGGTTGATTTTGTTTCAGAAGTATTCAAGAACGTCCGGGCGGGAGAGGTTCGCCTGCCCAAGGGGGGAACAAGCCAGCCGCTTCCGCAAATCGTGCACCAACTTGACTTAAGCGGACAAGCTGCCCTCCGCCTTGGGGCAAAAGGAAACCTGTTGGTCAGGCAAACCCCGAGCACAGCTTGATGCAAGGCGCAGGGGAAAACAGCGACCAAAAATTAGCCGTTCAAACTATCGCGATTCCCTTCTCGAGCGCCGTGCTGACGATGTTCACGCCCTTGGCCTTGTGGTCAAAATAATTTCGCTTGCGCTAGGGCAGGTCGCGGATGCGCTTGGTGCACGAACTGTCGCCAGCCTGCACAACTAGGTCGAATTGTGCTTCGCTTTGGACTTGCGGGTAGCGGCAGATTGCAATTGCATAGTTGCCAACTACCGGAGCGTTGCGGGTCTTGAGGCCCGCGCCGCAGGAAATGCGCGCTCGGGAAGCGTCAGTCGGCGAGTCCGTGAAGTTCACGAACACAATGCTTGCAAACGGCCCTTGCGAGACGCTTGGCGAGGCGGTGATGCTGCAGTTCGAAGTGAAGAGAACTTCGAGAGTCGCGGCGATGGAGTCATTCGATGCGAGCGCGGCGCGCACGAGCGCACGGCCCGCTGTTTCGCTTCGCAACTGGGCTGAGGCAACGCCGTTTACCGTTGCGGACGAGGGAGTGATGGCGCCAAGCGAAGTGTTGAACAAGACAACCGCGCCGTTTGCAACCCCGTTGCCGAAAGCATCGGCAACAAAGGCGTTGACAGTGGCGTTTGAGTGGAACGCGGGACGCGAAGGCGAGGCCGAGAGGCTGAGCGTTGCGGGCGGGCCGGGGAAGAAGACAACTTTAGTTGAGTTGAGCGGCGTTGGGCCTGACAACGCGGTGACAATTACTTCGCCCGTTCCGTTGAAGGAAAGCGTTGCGGTAGTCGAGGCGTTGAGAGTTGTGTTGCTTGCCGCTATAGAGCCGCGGGAGGCCGAAAAGCCGATGACCGTGCCGTCGGCAACGGCGTTGCCCTTCGCGTCCGTGACGTTGGTGACTGAAATGATTACGGCCGTTCCGGCTATTGCGCTTGAGGGCGTTGCGGAAATGAGCGCGTTGCCCGCGTTGCCGGAAACGAAAGTCACGTTGGTCGAATTGAGCGCATTCCCGTTGAACACCGCGGCGATTGTAAATACGCCGGGGACGGATGAGGAAAGCTGCGCCGAGGCAATTCCGTTGGCTGCGAATGCGGCAACTGCTTTCGCTCCGGTGACTGCCGGGCATGCGGATCCGATTGGGCCGGGGAAACAGGCTGCAACGGGGAATATTGAAAAGTTCACTTGCGTGCCGTCGGGCACCGCAAGGCCGAATGCGTCGGTTAGGTTGAAAATCGTGGCGGTGACGTTGCTGCCTGCCTGTTGTACAGGCGGGGAAACTGCGATATTGCCTGCTGCCGGGGCGCCTACTGCGGGCTGGGAATCGCGCCGTATGCTTCGGACGGTGAACTCCTGGTTGAGGCTGCTCCATTCAAGAACCACGCGCAAGGAAAGGTTCTGGCCCTTGAAGACGTTGGTCATGTTCCAGCTCAGCGTGTAGTTGCCGTCGATGCAGGAAAAGCGGCTGCAGGCGAATGCAAAGAAAGCATCCGGATCCTTCGCGGGCGCGGAAAAGCCGGGGTTGCGCGAGTCGAAGACCGTCAATCCATTGGGGTCGCGGATGCTTGCTACCGAACCGGTTGCCGCCACACGCGTAATCACCTGCGTGCCACCACGGGCGAATGCGTCAAACACGAAGGCGTTTACCAAGTTGTTGCCCACGAAATTGTCCGAAGACGACAGCGTGAAGGCCTGGGCGAAGGGCTTGGCCAAGAGCGGCACCGTTGCGGCAAGCGGCGAGGAACTGGGGTAAAACTTGTCAACAGAGAAAGACTGGAATTCTCCAGTTTGCAAGTCAAAGCGGTTCCACGCCAGGGTCAGGTTGTAGGCGCACGCGCTGCACTTCCGGTAACTGAAATTAATTGCCTTGGGCGGCAGGCGCTGCTCGAAGGGAACGCCCGTGGGTGCGCCAAGGAATCCGTTTGCCTCCGGGATGAAGGGCTGCAGCTGCGCCGAGAAGGACTGGCTTAGGCCGGCGGGCATCGCATCGCGGATGTCGACCTGCCCCGAGCCGATGTCGCTTGGGGAAAGCGTCGCCCCAAGGGAGGAGAACGGGTAGGCGTCCTTGAAAGGCAGCACCATGAAGCTTGTTGAATCGAAAAAGCGCACTCCCTTGGGCTTGCCTGCGGCGACGAGGAAGAACGAATAGCTGGCGTTGTTGGCGTTGACTGCCTCAAGCGCAACCGTCCAGTTGCGCGAGTTTTTCACGTTGCGTCCTTCGTCGGATATGCTTATGGGGATTAAGGGGGTGGTGCCGGCGATGAATTGGTTTGAAACTAGGTATTCCTCAAGACCGCTTGCGGACAAAAGCTGCGCCGCGTTGTTCTTCACCACGGGTATTGCCCCGTCGTCAACTGACACGCTTGCGAAGTTGTTTTGCGAAAAGTCAATGCCGCGCAGCGAATAGTCGTCGCGCCATTTCACGAGGTTGAAGTCCGGGTCCACTGTGGCGGTTATGAAGTTTACAAGCAGGTCGGGCTTGGCACTGGCGGGCCGTATCTTAAGCGACTGGCTTTTTCCTGCAGTTGGCAGGACGAGGAACAGCTGGGTTGGCGTGGCGTTTTCAAGGACGTAGACAACTGCAATCTTCAGCTCGTTCTCGCCGGGGAAGAAGGCGGGGGAGCTGAGCGTGAGGTTTATCTCGCGGACTTTCGAGAACGCAACTGGCACGCTGAGGTTCTTTGCCCCGCCGGTGAAGGCGCAGTTGTCAAATACTTTTGCAGCCACGAAAAAGGCGTACGAACCGAAGGACAAGTTCGAGGCGTTGAGGAAGATGCTTTCGTTCCTTGACTGCTGCGTTGCGTTGAGGCAGAAGGAACTTAGAGAAAGCGAAGCCGGGGCTGTAAACTTGTCGTCGTGCAGGTCAGTTGCGTTTGAGAAGGAAAGCGCAACCCCGAATTCGCCGGCGGAAGTGTTGGCAAAAGTAATGTTGAACATGGCGGTTGAGTTGAATGGAAGCGCGCCGAGGTTGACTACTGGGGGGGAGGCGAGGACGCTGGCGTTGATTGCCCTTCCGGCTTGCACCAAGCCCGCGCCCTGCGCAAATGGGTTGGCGCCCAGATCCAAAGCGTTTTGCACAAGCGCTGATTTTACCTGCGCCGGCGAGTAAGAGGGCCGCACTTGCTTTAGAAGCGCTGCCGCGCCTGCCACGTGGGGGGCGGCGAAGCTTGTTCCCGAAGGCGGGGTGGCCGGGACAGTCTGCTGGGGGGAGTAGAACTTGAAGGCCGCCAACGGCATCCTTTTGGGGTAATCAATTGCAATCTGCGAAAGCGCGACTGCAGACAGGACGCTGCCGCCCGGCGTGGTATAGCCCTGTTGGACCGCCATGCCGCTTGCGGACGGGAAGTTTGCAATTGAACTTGCCGGCGGAGTGCCGGTGAAAGCGTAGTTAACGGTGAGGCCGGGAGAAGGAAGGGAGGCGTCGAACAGGGTGTTCGCATCCTGGGGGAACAAGTCGATTTCAAAAAATCCGTTGAGCGCGTTGCTCGCGTTTACTCCCCGGTCCCTTATTCGCAATTTGGCCGCGCGGCGGCCTATTGCAGGGGAGGCAACACTGGCGACAACCACCCTTCCGGAAGCGGAAGTGTTGAAGAAAGCGCCTTGCGTCACTCCAATCAGGTCCGTGCCGGTTGCATTCTGCTTGTAAACGAAGTATGCGCTTGCGCCTGGGACTGGAACCCACGAGACAAGCGCGCCTGTTGAGGAAGGCTCGCCCGTGATTGCGGCGGTTGCTTGCGAAGGAAGCGAGAGGCTTCCCGTGCTGTCGTTATAGGCGACGAGAATGGTTGCGGGGCTGCCGTCGGGGTTTGTGATGTTAAATGAGCTGCCGCCGGTTGGGACTGCGTTGAGGCCAAGCGGGCCGGGACGCGAGAAATTCGTGAAGAGCTGGACGGCATCCATTGCTGCAGTGCCGGGGTAGAAGTAGCCGATGGAATTGCCTTGAACACCTGCGGAAGAGTAGTTGCCGGTTGACGCGTCAAAGGCCAGGAAGCGGCCGTCGTACTTGTCGATGAAGAGCGTGTCGTAGTTCTTGCCTCCGAGCGAGAATGCGCCTTGGAAGCCGGACTTTAGTTGCGTGACGTTCACGTCGATGTTGAAGCCCGTGGGGGCGGGGTCGCCCGAGGAATTGGTGACGTTCTGCAAAGTCTGCCTTCCCTTCGCGGTGATTGAAAGGGAGTCGCGGGGAACCGGCTCGAGGCCGAGGAAAGCAAGCGCCTTTGAAACGGGTTTTGCAATCAGGTTGAGCAACTGGCCGGGGAGCACTTTGCCGGAAGTCGGGCCGTCTATGCGGATTTGCCTGAGTGTCTTTTGGTCCTGGCCTGCGACGACCCTGTTGCCGAAGGTGAGCGAGGCCGTAAAGCCCGCTTCGTTGTTGAGCTGCGTAGTTGCATCATCGCCCTCGAAAATTATTTTCTGGCCGTCGGTGAGGGTGATGACGCGGGAGAAGATGGAAATGTCGGCAAACGAAGTGCCGCCGCTGCCGAGGAACACTTCGCGCACGTGCAGGATGATGCCGTTTTTGTTGTAGTCCGCACTTCCTTGCGTCATCGTGAAGAAGTCTATGACCGCCCCGTCGGCGTCAAAGAGCTTGAAGGCGGCTTCGGGGAACGTGCCCGAGCTTTGGGCTCTTGGCGAGATGCTGACTAGCTCGAGCGTCTTGTCATCTATTCTCACCGAGTCACCCTCATGCATTTGCATGAAGATTGCCGACTGGCCGAGGCTGATTGACGGGTTGGTTGTGGGCGTGCCGTTCTTGAAGTTGGTGATTGTGAAGTCGCGGCCGAGAAAGCGCACTACAATGTTGCGGTTCTCCGTAATCATGCCGTCGTTCGGGTCGCGCCCTGCGGTGTCGCCGTTGACAATGTCGACGTGGTAGGGAATCGCGTCAGTGAAGTTTACGGCGTAGGCGATGCGCAGCCGGTCTGCAACGTATGAATTTTTGGTCGTGTCGTAGTAGCTTACGCCACTAGCGTAATAGCCGTCCTGCTGGATGACGTTGTAAGTGCCGAGGTTGTTGACCGGACCTGAAAAGGCGATGTCGGGGTAGTTCGCGTGGGAAAGGAAAAAGCCGCCGGTTGAAATTCCGTCGCCAACCAGGCCGTTGGCCGCGTCGTCGCGCCTGCTTGCATCCCCCGTCTTGATGCTGTTGTCAAGAAAGTCGTAGGGCTGGGTGGAGAGGACTGCGACCCCGGTCTCAAGGGGCGAACCCGGCGCAGGCGCTTCATTGTTGTACCCGCCATGCACTGAAGGCGCGACTATTTCTTCGCCCGGGGCAAGAAGCTCGGGCTTGAAGAGCAGGTCGTCGGTCGGGCCTTCGCTGCTGAAAAATGATGGCTGGGTGCCCTCGTGGTTTGAAGAACCGACCGAGATGGCGTTTTCCTCAACGGCCGGCGAGGCTATTGTGAAGAAACCCGGGCCGTCGTTGCCTGCGGCGATGACTACAGTAACGTTGTTCTTTACCGCGTTGCGGACGGCGGCCTCGAGCTCGGGCGCCCTGCAGGGCGCGCTGCAGCCGAGGCTCATGCTGATTACGTTAGCGCCGTGTTCAACTGCCCACTCAATTCCCTGCACTATGCCGGACTCGAGCCCGTTGCCTGAGTCGTCAATGACTTTGGCGTTGAGCAGCATCGCCTGGGGCGCAACTCCTGCGTATTTCCCGTTTGAAGCAAAGCCCGTTCCTGCGGCAATGCCCGCCACTTGGGTGCCGTGTCCGTTGGCGTCGGCCGGCGAGCCGCCTACGAAAGAAATTTCTTCAACGACCTTTGGGTCGTTGTTGGCCGGGTTTCCGCTCAGGCTTGCGAGGTCTGGGTGGTTCTTGTTGATGCCGGTGTCGAGAATTGCAATTCGCACGCCCGAACCGTCGATTTTGCCGAAGCGCGCCTCAAGCGCGGACTTCTCGGCAGGAGGGAAGATTAGGGGGACGCTTTTGTCAAGCAGGACGTGCACGCGCGTGTCAACCGAGATTTCCTCAATCGCGGGGGAAGTCCGGGCGATTGACGTGAATTGTTTTAGCGAGCCGCGCGGGACTTCAACCGCAATTGCAGGCACTTTTGAGAAAGCGGCCTTGAAGCGGCCGCCGGAGTAGTACGCGCCAACCAGGGCGGCGTTTGCGGCTGAAAGCTTTCCTTCAACACTTCCAACCGGCGCATTGCGGTACCGGACAATGAGAGGGATGGAACCGCTTGACACATAGTCAAGTGCGTCCGCTTGCGTGAACTTGACTCCGGCTGCGCTTAATTCAGTGGAAAGCGAAGACGCCCTAATCAACTGCCTTTTGTCAAGTTTCTTCAGGGAAGAATGGTCAACCGGGAGTGAAACCGCCGCGGCAGCTAGCGAAGTGAGGAAAACGACAAGGATTGCGAAAGCAAAGCAGCTGACTTTAGCCAACAAAACCCACCAAAGAACTAGTAATGTTATTACTGGCAGGTAGTATTTAAGCATAGCGATGTACTTAAGCGCTTTTGAACAAAGCAGTACGTGAAGTTTAGAAACGCACTCGACCTGTTGCGGGACAGGGCCGCCACCGTGGCCAAGACTAGGGCGGCAGCACGAAAACTTACTCCCCATGACCGTTGGGCGGCCGAATGGCATTTCGTGCACGGTTTAAACATGAGGACAGCGGGCCAGGACAAAGGCGAGCATTTGACGAAGGTAGAAAAAAACCTTGCAGCAGCCCTCGAAGGCAAGAAAGCAAAGAAAATTCTCACGATACTAACTTACCAGGTTGCCGGCGATTCAACCCTCGAATATTTGGCAGCTTTAGCAAAGCTCCAGCTTATTGCAAAAAACCCCGGATTTATCAGAGATGTGGCCACCTACGGCGTTAAGCACAAGCTTTCCCTGGCAAATTTAATTTTTGAGCAGCCAAGTAAGAAACACCACGAGTGGTTCGTCCGAACAATGCGCCGGGCTCTTGAGACGAATATTCGAAACTAGCGAAAAAGGACGTATGGGGCCAGGGAGATTTGAACTCCCGTTTGCGAGTGTCTCTGCACCACGCCGCTTAGGCGTCGTGCAAGCACCTGGTCAGGTCATTTCCCTTTCGGGTCGAGTGTGCTCCTAAGTCAGTCGTCACCGCACTTTCGCGCTCGGAATTTTTTCTTGGCTTCCTTGTGTTGCAAAAGAAGCCTGACTGGAGCCCGCCGTACTGCCAGGCTGTACGATGGCCCCACGCGCAACCAAAGCATTGTTTGCCCGCCCAAACTATTTAATGCACCCCCAACGTTTATAAAGCAACTCCTACATAGTAGTAACATGGTGGAATGGTGAGGTTGTTTGCTGCCGGCGCACTTGCGCTGCTTGTGTTCTTATCCTTTGCAATAGCCCAAAGCAACGACTTTCTCCCGCCCGCAATCACAATCCAGAACGCTCCGCAGGCCCCTTCGCCAACTGACTTTGTGGAAATTCGCGCAAACGCGTTTGACGCGAGCGGAATTTCGTTCATCGAAATAACTTACTCCATCTCCCCGCCTTCTGCGCCTTCGACCACGCAAACGAAGCACTGCGACGCGACCACCCAATGCGCCGCATCCATCGGCACGCTGCCTGCCGGGACGGTTGTCACCTACTTCGGCCGCGCCGTTGACAACAGCGGAAACGGAAACGAGGCGCGCACCGACACTTTCGTCTTCACCGTAAGCGGCACGCCGCCTTCCCAGACTGGCGACTTCAAGCTCTTCGTTGGCGACTGCTCCCGCGGCAATCCGGTGCAAGGCGCAGTAGTTGCAATCGGGCAAAAAAGCGGCGTAACTGACGAATTCGGCAACGCATTCGTGCAAGGGCTTTCACCCGGCAACTACGCGGTCACTGCAAGCGCAACGGGATTCCAGCCCCACGCCTTCAACGCCCAAGTGCTTGTTGGAAGGATAAACTACTACACGACCTGCCTCAACCCTGCCTCAACGGACACCACCCCACCTCTTGTCACCGCCTCCCACTCGCCGCCTTCTCCAACTGTTGCCGACAACGTGCAGCTTACTGCAAGCGCGAGCGACGCAAGCGGCATCCGTTGGACGCGCATCAAGTTCAAGCTCGGAAACGGACAGTGGCAGGCGGTTGTCTTTGACGGCGACTTCGCGCTTGCAAACCTCGGACGGCTGCAAAGCGGCGTGCAGGTGACTTTCCTTGCGGAAGCGCTTGACAACGCCGGCAACCTCGGCGCAAGCCCGGTGCAAACCTTCACAATTGGCCCGCTTGCAACCCCGACTCCGCCCCAGGCATCGACGCCGGACAATATTCCGCCGCTGGTTTCGCTAGAGCGCGTCCCTTCGGGCGACGTGTTTGCAGGACAGGCGGTTGTTGTGCGCGTTACCGCGACTGACGCGAGTGGAATTGCCTTCTCCCGCGTGGCAATAAAAGTCGACGGCCAACCCTTCGTGGTCCAGACCTGCAATTCCCCGACGTGCACCCTTGACACTGCAGGCCTTTCGGCAGGGGCGCAAGTCTTCTACTACGGCGAGGCGCAAGATGCAAGCCCGCAGCACAACTTCGCATCAACTCCCGTCTTCGTTTTCACCGTATTGCCCTCGGCAAACACTCCGCCCCAGCCCGGGACAGGCAGCGTGCAGGCAACCTCCTTTGACTGCAGTACCGGCAGGCCGCTTGGCGGCTCGTTCCTTTCGATTGCAGGTATGAACGCAGTTGCCGACTCTTCGGGCAACGCGCTTTTCAGCAGCATCCAGCCCGGCACCTACACGCTTTCGCTCTCCTTCTTCGGCTACTCGCCCTCAACCAGGCAAGTTGTAGTCCAGCCGGGCATCACCACGCAGGCGAGCATCTGCGCATTCCCGTCTTCTTCAAGGGATAACACCCCGCCCGTTGTAAGCGTCTCGCGCATCCCCTCAGGTACAGTCACACCCGCCGACACCGTTATTTTCACCGGCGTCTCAAGCGACGCCAGCGGAATTCTTTGGACGCGAGTTGCCTTCCGCGTTGTCCCCGGCGATTTTGTCACCGCAGTTTGCCAGTCAACAAGCTGTTCGATGCAGGGCGGTCCCTTCGCATCAGGCGCAACCGTCGAATACTTTGCGCAAGCCAAGGACGCGAGCCTGCAGGAGAACGTCGGCACAACTCCCGTGTTCTCTTTCGTAGTTGGTGGGGCAAACCCGTCGCCTACAGCGACTCCCAGCTCGTCTCCAACTCCCTCAGCATCCCCCACGCCCACTCCAGGCGGCACCCAAGGAATGGCCTGCAGCGTGCTTCTTGGCGACATTGTTGCGGCACAAAATGATTTCACCGACGTAGTCGTCAGCTTCTTTAACGCAAGCGGCCCCGTTCCCTTTGCCCAGGTCAACTGCGGCAACGGCTTGCTTGCAAACGCCCAGTGCATCGCAACAAGCAACTCAACCGGCTTGTGCGTAGCCCAGTGCTTTTACCAAACCACCGGTACGTTCACGGTCACCGCCAACGCAAGCGGAACCTCGTGCTCGGCTGCAAGCGTGATAGTGCAACCGGCTCAGGGCGCCGGCACAGGCGCCAACCAGACTAACCAAACCAATGTCACGCAATTCGCCGCAACAACCGGCACTCTCGTAGTTCGCGCACGCGATGCGAACACGGGTGGCGCGGTGCGCAATGCCGACGTCTTCATTGACAATTCCTTCGAGGCGTTCACCGACTCTTTCGGCGAAGCGCGCTTTGACCTGCCCGCCGGCGGCCATTCGATTGCAGTAAGCGCGGGCAACTATGCACCGGCTAGCGCGAACGCAACTGTCCTTGCCGGGCTCGTCACCGTGAAAACGGTGTTGCTCACACCACTTGGCATAGGGTCTGCTTGCGACGTGACGGCACAGCTTGTTGGCCCGCCTTCGTGCGACGCAAGCGGCGAGCACTTCCAGCTTACTCTCTCAAGCAACGCAAACACTTCCATAACTGCCTTGCTCAACTACTCAAGCGCATTTCCGCTTGACTTGCCCGCAAGCGTTGCCATAAGCTCAAGCAACCCGGTAGTTACGCTGAACGTCAACGGCCAGTTCCAAAGCTTTGCCGGCGCCAAGCCGCCAATCGTAATTGATGCGCGCGCAAGCCTCGGCTGCATTTCGCGCGTGACCGTGCCCACTTGCACGCCGCACGGCATTTCTCTCCAGGGGCCGGGCTTCCCCATAAACGCACTGCCGGGCCAAACTACTTGCGCGCCGCTTATAGTGCGCAACCTCGATGCTGCAGACCAGCAAGTTTCCTTCTCGGCGCTCGGGCCCTACTCCGCAACCTTCAGCGACAACGGCTTCGTGCTCGCCGGTTTTGAAAACAAACAGGTGAACTTGTGCGCCGCCATTCCCTCGGGCGCAACCGGCGGGGCGACTTACGCGGTCAATGCCGTTGCACCCCTTGGTAACGCAACCGCAGTCGTGAACTTCAACATAATCGGGCAAGGCAGCTTTTCTTTCCAACCAACCCAATGCGTTCCCGTGCCCCGCAGCGGACAACGGGCAGTGCAGGCGAACTTGACGAACATCGGGGCCAGCGGAGACTTTTCGCTCGAGGCCAACGCGTTTGAAAAGGGCCTCAAGCTCAGCATTGCGCAGCCCCTTGCACTCGGCTTTTCAGGCGGCAGCACTCGGTCGTTCTACTTCGTTGCAACAACCACCGACTTGGCGGCAGGCAACCACTATGCCCTAGTCAACTTGCGCGAGCTTAACTCAAAAGCGCTTGTCTTTTCGACGCAGCTTTGCCTCACCGCCCCCTCCGAACTGGGCGCCCGCGCCTTGTTCCAGCCTGACGGCCTCGTCGTCCCCCGCGGCTCGACGGTGCAGACGCGCCTCTTTGTTGAAAACACTGGCAACGACTTCGCGCACTACGTCTTCACAAGCGGCAATTCGCTCCTGACGCTCTCACCGGCCTCCATTGACCTCGCGGCAGGCGATTCGGGAAGCGTGACCGCAACCGTCTCAACGCAAAGCAACACTCCAACGGGCGAGTTCAAGGCAGTTGCCAACGTCTACGGCAGCAACGCGAACAACTCGCAAACGCTGCTTGCCCAGCCCGTCCTTTCCTTCACTGTCGTCAACCCAAGCGACTTGCAGCAACGCACTGTTTTCAAGGGCATTTCAGTCAAGCCAGCCTCGGTCAGCATCGGCAACAACGGCGTTGCT
>CAZPDD010000009.1:0-17639 GCA_964585235.1 Microcaldota archaeon
GCAAGCTCGTAGAGATGGTATTGGCCGAAGGAGGCGATTTGCCGAAAGTCGCTTCTTGCTGCAAGCGCGGCCTTCAGCTTGTCTGAAACCGCAATCAAGTACTTCGCGTTCCAGAGGCGCAGGTGAACCGCGGCCTTGTCCAAATCGAATCCCGAGTAACGCTGGCGGGGGATGGGCTGGGAACAAAATTGCGAATACTCGCACTGGGAATAGAAGATGAAGGGAGCGGAGGGGGTTGACTGGAAGTACAGCCCCTCGAGCGTGGGCTTTCCGGTGAAAAACGGTAGGAGCTCGAAGGCCCGGACGGTGCCGAACTGGTTGTGCACGTCGGAGTGCTCGTAAGCTACCCTCGCATTGCCCGGCAGTGAACCGACGTAGGAATTGATTTGCTGGAACTGGCCCCACGCGGGCTTTGACTCAAAGCCCGTGAAATTCCACCTCAGCCACTGGGGTGTTATCAAGATGGTCGTAAAGACGTATGCCATGAAGAGCGCAGCGAATGCCAGCGGCAAGGCGTATTTCAGCCAATTGCGTGCTTTTGCGATTTTTGAAACCACCGCGCCTCTTTTGGCCAGTAGCGAACCTATTGCAGGCAACAGCGAGCCAATTGCGGCGGATGCAAGCAGGAGCACGAACAGGTACTGTATGGGCCAGAAGCGTATGTTGAGGACGTTGAAAAAAGACGGCGCGGCGAACATCAGCGCAAGGGAGGACAAGAACGAGAAAGTAAGGAAGTTGATGGCAGGGTCCTTGCGGCGCACGCCGAGGAAAACCGCGTACGCGGCTGCGGCGTGAAGCGCCAGGACAAGGGGAGTGTAGACGGCCTTGTCAATTGGCCAGTAGTCGGCGTAGCTTGTGGTAAAGGCGCTTTTCGCAAAAAGCGGCAGGAGCCAGAAGGCGGCGAGAAGAAAGCCGGGGAGGAGGGCCGAACCCACTGCAAGCACGCTTTGGCGGAAACGCCGGCGGCTCAGGAGGAAATATGTTGCTGCGCAGGCGGCTGCAATTGCGGTAACCGCGTGCGTGAGCAGCAGGGCAGCGAAGGCAACGCCCGCGTGGGGGGAAATCCTCTTGGCGAAGAACGACTTGTAAAGGCAGGCTAGGAAGAGAAGCATCAGCGGAAGGGACAGGCCGTAGGCGAATTCGCCTGCAAGGGAACTTGCAATTGTGCCTCCCCAGATGGTGTTCTGCTCGAGAAAGACGTAATGAAGCGACAGCACCGCGCCGATTGCGGGAACGGGAAATTCAAATCCCAGCGAGGAGAGGAAGTAATAGGCTGCAATGGGGAGGAGGAAGATGCCGAGCATTGAGACGAGTTTGAATGCGATTGCAAGCGGGATTGCGTAGGAAAGCAGTGCGATGAGAAGGAAGGGAAGGGGGAAGTAAAACTGGAGCATCGGAAGGCCGCCGTACCAGCCCTGCGACCAGCCAAAGAGCTTTGCGTGGGGCAGCAGGTAGTTGCGCAGGTAGCTTGCAGTGTAGTAATGGGAGGACAAGTCGCCGCCGTTGGGGGTCGTGCCGGAAAGAAGCAGCTGGGGGGTGATGAAATTCAGGAGAAAAAGCATTGCCGCGGCCAAGATTGCCGCGTCAACGAGCTTTGTACGCCGGAGATTGACCGGCTTTGAAGAAGGCATACGCTTTTCGCCGGTAAAACTCAGCACCAGTTGAACAGCCTGCACACTACCGCGTGGAAGAAGGGAGTCAATGCGTCATTGGAAGTGGCGCCTCCGATGAAAGAATCCGGAGAGGCGGTCGAGTCGGATTGCTTGACGTTATGCACCGCAAAACCGTTTGCAAAGAAAGTGTGGGGCTCGCCAAGCTCGAGGTTGTAGACCGGCACGGTGCCGGCGACTTTCTCAGAACCAAGCAGCCTGTGGGGAATGAGGTGGCCGTTCACCTCTTCGTAAAGAACGTCGCCAACTGCGAGGTCCCTGACTTTCTTGAACTCGCCCAGGCCGACGTAGAACCGGTGTTCGCCAGTCACCTTTACTTCCCCGTCGTCAGTCGTAAGGACGTAGTAAGCCGGCTGCAGGAAAGTGTAGGCAACGCGGAGTTTAGTAAACACCATCTGGCTTCCTTGGAACGAAAGGATTTCGTCACCCGGCCGAAGCGACTCGATTGGCTTGCCGCCGGAAGCTGTTTGCACGAGGGTGCCTGCGAGGAAGCAGCTTGCCGTACCGCAAGTTCCGCAGTCAGTCGAACAAGTGCTGCAGTCCTCGTTGGCGTCACAAACCCCGTCACCACAAACAGACCCAGAAGGCGGCGCGGCACTCGTTGTTGTTGGAGCAAAACAACTACTGCAGTCAACCGAACAAGAGTTGCAGTCCTCGTTGGCGTCACAAACCCCGTCACCACAAACAGACCCAGAAGGCGGCGCGGCACTCGTTGTTGTTGCCCCGGCCGTGGTTGTCGTGGCACCCGCCGTAGTCGTAGTCCCGCCTACAGTAGTTGTCGTGCCGCCGCCGGTTGTCGTAGTGCCGCCGGAAGTCGTGGAAGTCGAACCACCAACCGTAGTAGTCGTACCCCCTGCGATTGTCGTAGTAGTTCCGCCCGAAGTAGTAGTCGTGCCGCCACCAGTCGTGGTCGAGCCGCCTGAAGTGCTCGTGGTAGTACCGCCTGCGATTGTGGTGGTCGAACCCGGGATTGTCGAGGTTGTCGTGCTGCCAACCGAAGCGCTTGTCGAGGTAGTAGTTGAGGCAATTGTGGTTGTCGTAGTTGGTGGAACCGGCGTGCAGGCATAAGTGTTGCAGCCATTCGCGTCGGTGCCGGTGTTGGAGAGAACCCCATTAGCGCACTCGGGCGCAGGGCTGCAGTCCTTCGGCTGGCATTCCCAACCGCCGCAAGAGTGCGTGTCGCCGGGGACAGAGACGCAAGTTGAAGTGCTTAGGTCGCAGCCGCAGTCAACCGCCGGGCAGTGAATTGGCTTGCATTGGATGTCTGTTTGGCAAGCGCTGGTTCCCGCGCCTTTTACGGGCCGGCAAAACCCGCCGGCTTTTGTGTTAAAGCATTCGTTGTGGAATGGCGGGTTCGTAGTAGTTGTGGTGGAGGTGGAAGTCGTGCCTCGTACAAAAGTCGTCGTAGTTTCTCCGGACGTGGTAGTGGTGGCAACCTCGCATCCGTAGAAGATGCAGCCGTTCGGGAAAGTGCCGATTTCAAGCAGGTTTCCGTTGCACTCTGGCGGGGCAGGGCAGTAGTTTGGAACGCAGCTCCAGGCCGGGCAGTTGAACCTGTTCACTTGAATGCACTCGTAGCCCGAACCGCACGCGCAGGGAGGGAGGGCCGGGCACTCGGGAGGCAGTAGCGTCGTGGTTGTCGAAGTGACAAAAGAACACTGGGCATCGGAGGCGCAAGTGTCGGGGCCGGTGCCGTAAGAGGGCGAGCAACTGCCTTTCGAATCGCATTCCTTGTGCGTGCCAATGGGCCTGCAAATGCCGCCGGCAGACTGGAAGAACAGCACGCCTTGGTTTTTACCCTGCACGTCTGAAGGCAAAGCTGCTGCCAACGGCAGGAGAAAAACTGCGGCCAACGCTGCTGCTAGAAACAAACCCTTTAATGCAGGCATTTCTTTTTTGCCACCCTCGTTTCTAAATCCTTCAAACATTTTAACCTACCCGGTCAACTTGACTTAGCGCCGACGTCCCCTGCGCTTGCCAAGTCGCAGTAATAGCCTTGAATGCACTGCGAGTCGCTTGAGCAGCCCGTCGGCCCGCCGGTTGTAGTTGAAGTGGTTGACGATGCGGTTGTCGAGGTAGTAGTGCAGAATGGGTTCCACCACGGGCAACCGGCAGTGGTAGTCGTAGCCGCGGTGCAATAACCAACTGCGGTATAGAACGCACAAGGGCCGTTGCGGTCGCACCGTTCAAGCACATCCCGGCCTCCTGAAGCAGGACCGCCTGAACCGGCCAGGCACCTAGTGGAGCCGACTTGGCATTCGTCGGCGCACGAGGAAACGCATTTGTAAACGTCGCATTGGCCGTTCTTGCCGGCGACCTGCAATTGCGAACCTGCCGGGCAGGAAGGCGGCGCGCCGCACTGGGGTGCGTTGCAGCTGTAACTTTGGCAGCCGTTTAGGTTCACGGCAACGCATTGCGTTGCGTCCTGGCAGGGGCAGTCGGACGCGGGGCAGGTGCGCAGGGTCGTTGAAGTGGTGCATTGGTCGTCCGACTGGCAAGAGTCGTCAGCTATTCCGCCTGCAAGGCCGCAGCTCGTGCCGGAGCATTCCATGTGGTTGCCTTTGCAATCATCGCTTGAGAGAGAGCACACGGAGTTGCCAAAGCCGCTTACGGGCACGCATTGCTGGCTTATGCAGACCGTGTGGGTGGTTGAAGGAATGCAAGTGCCTCCAGCATCACCGGGTGAAATCACGCAGCGGTAGCCGGCCAGGCAGTCGGAGTCTGCTGTGCATGTCGGCGCGTAACAACTGTCGCCGGGAGAACAGGGAATGCATTCCGTCGGCGCGTAGCAGCAGCCGGTCTGCGGGTCGCATTGGACAGGACCGGTGGTAACCGCCTTCGTGTTCTTCATTGCCAGACACGGGTCTGAAGTCGGGCAAGTTATTTGCGGCAGAGGAAGGCACTTTTGCGCATCTGCATGAATTTCCGACGCGGAGAGGACGCGCTTGTAAACCTTCACCTCATCCATCACCCCGTTGAAAAACGGCCCCTTTGAGGATAGGGAAGCGAGATACAGCGGAAGCTGGGAGGCCGACAGGATTGGGGAGGAACTGCTTGACTCCGGAACGCCGTCGATGTAAAGCGTTAGCTGGCCGTTGGCGTAAACTCCCGCCAAGTGGTGCCACTTGTTGTCAAAGAGGCTCGTGCGGCCCGTCAACTTTTCGGAAGAGCCGTAGTAGCCCAGGGCGCCATAACCTTGGTTGCTTGCTGAACTGAGCAGCACGCCGTAGTCAACCCCGCCCGAACCCTCTTTTCCGACGAGCACTACGGGCGAGTTGACGCCTGCTGCAATCGGCTTGGGCTTGGCGCAAAGCAGGACGGTCATTGCGCTGCCGGCCCCAAGCGAAGTGGAGTGGGGGACTTCAACGTAGGCGTTCGTGCCTGAGAATTGTGCGCAAACACCCCCTGCGGGACACGACGGGTCCTGAACAAGCGAGCCGCCGCTGCCGTATAGGCAGCCGTCGTTGCGGTAGACGCTCGAATCCCTCACGGCAACGCAGCCTGAAGAAGACTGCTGCAGCGTAGTCGTTGTTGTCGAAGGCATCGTCACGGTAGTGGTTGTTGAACCGCCCGCAGTTGTCGTGGTGGAACCCGGCGGGTTGTTGCGGATGCTTGCGCTGCCGCTGCAGGTGGTGATGAACGCGCTCGTGCTGCCGTACATGTTTGCGGCAAGGCTTGAAGTGTACTGGCTTTGAGTTGCGGGGTAGCTGCAGGCTGCTGAGAAGGTGCCTCTGGAAACAACTGCCCTGACATCAGGCGCGCCGCCAGAGCAAGTGACTTTGATGAAAGCACCGGACGGCATGTTCTTTACAGTGCCGGTGAAAGTCGCGGTTGCAGGGCCGGTTATTGACTGCAACCCGCCGTTCAGGGAACAGGCCGGTTGGGTGGAAGCAATGCAGGCGCCGTTCTCGCAGCCGCCCGGGCAGGTGTAAATCTGGGAGGCAACTTGGGAGCTTCCGGAAGGGGCGCTTGGGTTGCAATAGTATCCAATCAAATTGAAGGGGCTTGAACACTGGTCGGTGGCGGAAGAAGCGCCGTAACTTGCCGTGCCTTTGACATTATAATTCACTCCCCCGTCGGAATCGGTGCAAGGCGCTGGCGGATTGTCGACGACGCTCACTGAAGAAGTGCATTGGGCAAGCACCGTAACTACGCCGTTTGAATATTTTTCAATGTGACCGGAAATCGGGTAGGTAGTCCGGGTTAAAACTCCAGGCAAGTCTATGGCCACGCCAACCTGACCTTGCAAAACACCCCCTGCAGCCGCGTTGCTTGGGCCATTGCTTGCCACGAAAGTAAGCTGGCAGTTGCTTGCCCCATTGCAACCGAGGTAAGAAGGGATGTTGACGGTTGCGTAGATAACCGACTGGAAGGGGCCCGTGCCGCTCGCGGGAGCCGCGCTGTCAATCGTGCAAGTCCCCTGCTGTGCTTGGCCAAAAGCAAGCGGGTAGAGAAGCAATGCGGCAAGCGCGAAGGCAACGAGCAAGTTTGTTTTCATCCGCAAGTTTTTACACCATTTTAGTTGAACGGATAGTAGGCAACAAGGCCGTTTATGCCAGCGCATTGTGAATCCACCTGGCAGGTGGCAGTGCCCGCACCGTCTGCGAGAATGCACTGGTTGTTAAGCGGGTCGCACTCCGCGTGCTTGTTACGGCAGTCTTCGCTTGAGGTGCATTGGCTCGTGCCCGAGCCGCTCACGACGACGCACGCGTTGTTGGAGCAAATCCCGTGCGAAACGCACTGCGGGTTGGCATTGCAGGTGCTGGTGCCAGCGCCGGGGAGGGGAACGCACATTTGGGAGGAAAGGTCGCACTCCGAATGACACGACGATGAGGCACAAGACTGGATGGTCGTTGTTGTCGTAGAACCACCCGTTGTCGTAGTGCCTCCCACAGTAGTCGTAGTCCCACCTACAGTAGTTGTCGTGCCGCCGCCGGTTGTCGTAGTGCCGCCGGAAGTCGTGGTAGTCGAACCACCAACCGTAGTAGTCGTACCCCCAGTTGTGGTCGTAGTAGTTCCGCCCGAAGTAGTTGTCGTGCCGCCACCAGTCGTCGTGGTCGAGCCGCCCGCAGTTGTCGAAGTCGAGCCGCCCGAAGTGCTCGTAGTAGAACCACCAACCGTGGTTGTCGTCCCACCACCAACCGTAGTAGTCGTACCTCCCCCGGTCGTTGTAGTAGAACCACCTACCGTCGTAGTAGTCGAACCACCAACCGTCGTCGTAGTAGTCGAACCTCCTGCGCCGCATTGCGAATCAATTTGGCACGTATCCGGCCCAACGCCATCGACAACTACGCACTGCTGGGTTAGGAAATTGCAGGCCGCGTGCTTGCCAACGCAGTTGTTCGGGCACTGGGTTTCACCGCTTCCGGAAACGACGATGCATTGCTGGTTCTGGCAGATTGAGTGGGTTGGGGGGAGGCTGCAGTCGGAGTCGGCCCGGCATTTGTTTATCCCAGACCCGGGTACTTGCCTGCATTGTTTGGTGGAGGAGTCGCATTCCGCGTGGGTGACCGGCGGTCCGGCGCATTGGCTGGCCCCAAGAGGCGTGCAGGAAAGCAAGTCCGTGCAGCCGAGGAGGGAAAATTTATTGAAGCGGTCAAGGTAGCCGAAGTGGTTGCCGGGAACTTCCACCGTGCCGCTTGTTGCGGTCACGCCCCAGTCGGCGAAAACCTCGCCTTCCGTCAAGTCGGCTGAAACATCTCCGCGAGTCGAGCTCATTGACACAACCCGCGTGAGGAAATAAGGCGTGCTCAGAACCGGCTTGGTAGGATCAACCGCGTTTGCCGCCACCGCAGCTTGAATGAAGCTTAACCTCGTTCCAGCGCCATTGTGGGTTGAATCGCCCCAATAGGCGCTACCGTCGGAAGCCACGTAGAAGATAACTGGAAGGGAGCCGGGGTTTGCCGGCGAAAACGGCGGGAGACGCACGTTGAGCGTGCCCTTGTCCGTGGTCACGGTGACGGTCTGCCAGATTGGGGAGGACTGCCATGAAATAAGTGATAGTGTAGGGGTGCAGGAACAGGAGGAAGGCGAGTAGGAAAGCACGCCGTCAACGCTGCAGAAAAACATCTTGTCGGCAGAGCAGGAGCCGGACTGCGTGCCGTCGGAACACGAATTCAGCACGGGAGTGCAAACGTCCTTGTTGGGGGAAGGGGGAGCGATCTTCAAACCGGCGGGGCAACCGCACGTTGAAGCTTTTTCTACAAGCGTCGGCGGGTTGTCCTGACTGAGTTTAAGGCAGAAGAGAGGCTGCGTCGCCGAACACTTGCCGGCAGGAGTGCCGTCGGCGCAGGCAGTCAGGCTCGCGTCGGGCTTGCACGCGCCGTTTGCAAGCGAAAAGCCCGCGGGACAGCCGCATTTGGATGGATTCGCGGAAAGAATGTACCCCGCCTTGGAGAGGAAGCACATGTAAGGCTTGGTGGGAGAGCACGCCGTGAAGGCCGTGCCGTCGGAACAAGCGCCCGTATTTGCGGGAACGCATGAATTCTGGAAAAACTTGTAGCCTGCGTCGCATCCGCAGGAAGCGTCGGCTACGGGAAGGCCGTCCCCGCCGCAGCGGAAGGGCCTGCGGCTTGCGATGCACTGGCCGCTTGCCGTCCCGTCGGCGCAAACAGTGCGGGTTGAAAAGAAAATTGACGGCCCCTTTGCCGTGCACGAGCCGGTGAGGCATTCCAGCATTATTTTGACTGCATCGTCACGAAATCCGATGGTCCCTTTCTTGCGTTCAAACCCGGGCTTGTAAACCACGTAGTCGAAATCGCGTTGCGAAGTGCGGCTTACCGACGCCTTTCCGCCTGCAGTGTAGGCATAGGAAACGACATTCCTCGTGCTCGGGTTGCCTATCTGGACCAGCGCGTTGTCAATCGGCTGCTCCCCCGTAGTAAGGACGATGAAGTTCACGGACGACACGCCGGGGGCGGCGAAGAGGCTCAGCCAATTCAAAAGGAGAATGAGAAGCACGGCGAATATTGCGGCTGTGAAAGGGAAGCTTGGCACCCCCCGTTGCTCGAGCGGCTTGATGAAACGTTCATAAAGAGGAAAGCCCGCCTCCTCAATCTCGTCGGCAAAATCGAAAAAGCGCTGTTCGCCCGCGTCGTAAGTCTCCCGCGCCGCTCGCGCTAGGCCGCGGACGTAAGCGCGGTAGACTTTCCTCCACTCCACCATGCTAAGGCCACGCAGAAATAGTATTTAAACTAAACTCTTGCACCAAGCCGGCGATATAGTTTTTTCCTAAAAAAACTTCACTTTCGCTCGAAGTACTTCTGCGCCTGGGATAGTCCCTGCGGTTTTCCAACATCGAACCACGGGCCGGAGTAGACGTAGCCGAAGAGCTTGCCCTTGCGCGAGATTTCAGGCAACAAGTCGTGCTCGAAGCTGCACGGGGTTTTCCTCGGCAGGAAGGCAAGGATGCTCGGCTCGCATACGGCGATTCCGGCGTTGATTAGGTGCGACATCGCGGCAGGCGGTTTTTCAGTGAAGTCGAGGATGCGCGAGCCCTCCATCTGCGCCACCCCGAAGGAACTCGGCTTGTCGACGTTTGCAAGCGCAAGCGTGCAAGCGCCATTGGTCGCGCGGTGGAAGCGGTAAAAGTCGTTGAGGTCAAGAGAGTCGTAAAGCACGTCGGCATAGCTGAGGACGAACGATTCGTTCAGTGCCGACTGGGCAAGGCGCAGGCAACCCGCGCTGCCGACAGGATGCTCTGCCGACTCCCACACGTATCTTATTCGCACGCCGTGGGCCTCGCCGTTCTGCAGCCGCGAGACAATGCGCTCGCCCTGAAAGCCCACGATCACGATTATTTCTTCTATGCCAAAGCGCTTGAGGTGCATCACCGTGCGTTCGATGACCGGAACGCCGCCCACCTCGAGCAAGGGCTTGATTTCCCTGCCGTCTGATGCCAAAAGCTTTTCCTTCGGCCCTCCGGCCAAAAGAACCGCCTTGCGCAGCTGCGTGCCTGCAATTGCCTTTCGCAGCAAAAGGTCGATTGCGTGGCTGCGCGACTTTGCGCCCCTCTCGCCAACGTGCGAGTCAACCGCCGCAAGCAGGTCGCTGTCAATCGTCACCGTAACGCGCTCAAGCCGCCCCATCAAACCCACTCCCGCCAAAAAGTATGAGTAAAGTATGACGAAGTGGGATTTAAACGCTTGTTTGCGAACTTCGAACGACGAACCCCCCATCACGCGCTTGCGGCCTAAGGCCCAAATGCCCCGCCGCGGAGCCTGACGAGCCGCTCCCCCAAGCTTATCTGAACGGCGCTTTTCCGCGTCCTTTCGATCCGGGGAGCGGAAATGCACCTGCGGGAGAAGGGGAGCAAAAACCTTAAATATGAGTTTATCATACATAATCATACTTCTGCATACGCAGAAGCAAACTGACACGAAACCCTGACAAAGAAAAAGGTGTTGCAAGACAACACGAATTGAGGGCACCAATGCCGGCAACCCCTTGGAGGCAATCCACGAAAAGTTGTCCTGCTTGCAAGGGTGCCCCTCAACTAATTCTATTTAATACTTCGCGGGAGAAAGATTGGAGAGTGGAAAGTGATGGACCGTAACCTGGCACTTGAATTCGTCCGCGTCACAGAGGCGGCAGCCATCAGCGCGGCCAAGTGGGTCGGCAAGGGCGAGAGCGACGCGGCCGACCAGGCGGCGGTGACTGCAATGCGCGACCGGCTCAAGGCCATTGACTTTGACGGCACCGTCGTAATTGGGGAGGGGGAACGCGACAAGGCCCCAATGCTGTTCATCGGGGAAAAAGTCGGCAACGGCAAGGGATTCAAGGCGGACATTGCGGTTGACCCGCTTGAGGGAACTGGCGTGACTGCCAAGGGGCTTGAAAATGCCCTGTCGGCCCTTGCCGCCGCGCCAAAAGGCCATCTTCTCAACGCGCCTGACACGTACATGGACAAGATTGCAGTTGGCCCTGCGGTGGGCAACGCCGTTTCGCTTGAAAAAAGCGTCGGGGAGAACCTGAAAATAGTCGCCAAGAAGCTCGGCAAGGAAGTGAGCGAGCTTACGGTAGTCATCCTCGACCGCGAGAGGCACAAGGAATTGATTGAGGAAGTGCGCAAGGCCGGGGCGCGCATCAGGCTTATTGGCGACGGGGACGTGTCCGGCGCAATTGCAACCGCCCTGCCGGATGCGAAGGTGGATGTCTTGATGGGAAGCGGCGGCGCGCCCGAAGGCGTGCTTGCGGCCTCGGCGATGAAGTGCCTTGGCGGCTACATCGAGGGCAGGCTGAAGTTCCGCAACGAGGGAGAGCGCAAGCGCGCAATGGGCTACGGCCTGAAGGATCCTGAGAAGGTGCTTACGCTTGACGACTTGGCCAAGGGCGAGGACTCGATGTTCGTCGCAACCGGAGTCACCGACGGCACTTTCCTAAAGGGCGTGAACTTCGAGCCCCACGGCACAATCCTCACGCACTCGGTCGTGATGCGCGCGAAGACCGGCACGGTAAGGTTCGTCGAGGCAATCCATAGGCACGGCCATTCCAAGTAAATTTTCTTGAGGGGGACAAAATGTCTTTGTCTGGCAGGGACTTCACCAAACAGCAGCTTCTCATCCTCGCTTTCGACCACCGCGGGAGCTTCATGGAAAAGCTCTTCGGAATAAAGGGCCGCGAGCCAACCGCAGGAGAGGCAAAGGAGATTTCGGACTACAAGCACGTGGTTTACGAAGGCTTCCGCATGGCTCTGGAAGGCAAGGGAGTACCCAAGGGGATTGCCGGCATCCTCGTTGACGAGCAGTTTGGCGAAAGCATCGTGCTTGACGCGGGAAAACACGGCATTATTTTCGCCATGCCGTGCGAGAAAAGCGGTCAGGACGAGTTTGACTTTGATTACGGCGAGGCTTTTGGCGCACACATTGAAAAATTCCAGCCGAGCTTCACCAAAGTGCTGGTGCGTTACAACCCCGGGGCGGACAAAACAATGAACGAAAGGCAGCTAGGGAGGTTGAAGAAACTAAACGACTATTTGGCTTCAACCAATCGCGCTTTTCTTTTCGAGCTCCTCGTCCCAGCTACTCAGGCGCAGCTTGCTTCGCTTGGCGGGGACAAGGCGGCTTATGACGCAAAGCTGCGGCCCAAGCTCATGGTCGCTGCGATGAAAGAAATACAGGACGCCGGGGTCGAGCCGGACGTGTGGAAGATGGAGGGCGTTGACTCTCCGGAAGACGCGCGGGCGATTGTTGCCCAGGCGCAGGCAGGCGGGAGGAAAGCCGGCGTCATCACGCTCGGCCGCGGCGAGAGCAGGGAAAAGGTGACGGAGTGGCTGAAAGTCGGCGCGGGAATTGACGGCATCATCGGCTTTGCAGTCGGGAGGACTATTTTCTGGGATGCGCTTGCGGGCTTGAAGGAAGGAAAGCACGACCGGACTGCCGCAGTTGAGATGATTGCACAGAACTACGCCGATTTTGTCAAGCTGTGGCAGGACGAGAGAAAATAGCTCTGAATGGGAAAATTGCATCAAGAAAACTTTAGACGCATTGGGACGATGCTTTTACCCAGTATGCTTTCCCTGCTTCCAAGAGCGTTGTTTTCGAGTAGGCGCCATTCTCCCATTTCCACAGTCCGCTGGCAATCGCGCAACTCTTTCCTTCAAGTGCCTGCGAAAAGTCAATTGACTGTATTGGGGCCGTAACCAAATTCCAACCTTGCTTTAGCGATAATACGTAGTTCGCAGGCGTGGTCGCGTAGGCTCCTTCGAAAACCATTTCGCAATCAAATGGCGACTTGAACCAGTATCCGTAAGACGCGTCAAGGCTGCGCACTTCAAAACGCTTGTAGTTGCCGTTTACGAAAGCAAATGCCGGCGCAGGATTGCAAGTATTTTGCGACAAATAAGGTATTCTCGCGGGAACGTAGTCAAAATTGTCCGCATATCCGACGTTGTAAACCGGCACGCTGAACAAGTTCCAGCCGCGCCGGATGCTTATCTTGAATTGCTGGCGCGCCTGCGGCGATGGGGTAGGCGATGGTGTTGGAGTCGGCGTAACGATTGGCGACGGAGTTGGCCAGTAATTTAGCGCGTCGTCAATAGCACGCTTGAAAACTTCGTAGGACTGGGCGCCTGAAACCGAACCCACCACTGCGCCTGAATCCGTCCTTACGATAAGAAATCCGGGCGTGCCCTGTATGCCGTTCTGTAAGCCTTCGGCAAGGTGATTGTCAATAAGCGAGTTTGTTTCCTTCGCCGAATAGCACGAATTGAATCCCGCCGCGTCAACCCCGACTTCGCCTGCCCACAACTTGTAGTTCTCATCCCCAAGGGCCTGCTGGCTGTGGAAAAGCTTATCGATGTACGGCCAGAACTTGGCCGCGTCGAGCTTGCGAACGCACTCGGCGGCGATTGCAGCTGGCCTGGCGTTCGGGTGAATGCTCTCAAGCGGGAAGTTCTTGTAAACAAACTCTATTTTTCCCGCCTTAACGTAGTCGTTGTCAATCTGCCACAACGTCTGGCTGAAGAAATTGGCGCAGAACGGGCATTGAAAATCGGAATATTCGACCAACGCAATCTTCGCACTTGCACTGCCCTTCAAGGCAGCATTGCCCAAATCAACCCTTAAGCTAGGCTTGGGCGTAGGAGTTGGCGAGGGCGTTACCGTAGGCGTCGGAATGGGAGTCGGGCTCGGCGTTGGAGTTGGCGCGCTTGTGAAAACCACATTAATCATCTGCGACGTGCCGTATACGGCAACTTGAGCGCTTGGCTGGCTGCCGGTAGCTACATCTAGCACGTCGATGACAATTCCGTTCTTGACGTATGGCGATGACGTCTTGGAAATTGAGAAGTAGTCGATTAGCGCGCCGTTGCCGTCAATCACCTTAAAGTAGGCGTCGGAAGCGCCTGAAACTCCCGGCGTAACGATGTTGGAAAGCTGTATGCGGTAATTTCCTGCTGTCACGGAATAAAGCTTGCGCACGCACTCAAAGGCGATTGCAGCTGGCCTGGCGTTCGGGTGAATGCTGTCAAGAGGAAAGTTCTTGTAAACAAACTCTATTTTCCCGGCCTTAACGTAGTCATTGTCAATCTGCCACAACGTCTGGCTGAAGAAATTGGCGCAGAACGGGCATTGAAAATCGGAATATTCCACCAATGCTATTTTTGCGCTTGAGCTGCCCTTAACCGCCGCATTTCCCAAATCAACCCTCTTGCCAGGCATTGGAGTCGGGGTTGGTCCGTAATTTAATGCATCGTCAATCGCTTTCTTGAATACGTCGTAAGACTGCGCGCCTGAAACCGAACCCACCACCGCGCCGGAATCCGTCCTCACGAGAAGAAACCCCGGCGTGCCCTGAACGCCATTCTGCATCCCTTCGTTAAGGTGGGCGTCAATGAGCTGGTTTGGTTCGCCATTGGCAAGGCAGGAGTTGAATTTAGTTGCATCCACACCAAGTTCCGCCGCCCAATTCTTGTAGTTGTCCGTCCCAAGTGAAGCTTGGTTGGTGAAGAGCTTGTCGTGGTAAGCCCAGGCCTTGTCATCGTCGCCTACAGACATTTGCCGCGAGGAGGACGACGGATGCAGGAGGAACGTTGCGTAAGAGGAACTGCCACTTCCGATGAGAACGTCGCGGACTTTGATGATAATACCATTCTTGTTGTAAGGAAAAGTTGACTTGTCCATTGCAAAATAATCTATGCGCGCACCATTTTGCCACAACTCGAAGTATGCGGAAGGGTATGTGAAACCGGAGCCTATTGGCGAAATGCTACTTAGTACTAGAACCTTGTCGCCAAACGAGATGGCTTGCCCGGCCTTTAGCGCGTATTCTGGCGCGTCGGCAAATGCAAAGCCGCTTGAAATCGCGATGAAAGCCAAAAGCAGCAATAATTTTCTCATTTTTTCACCTTTCAAGATTCTTTTGGCAACCAGCCTATTTATACTGAATTTTTTGGTTAGCTAATTAGCTTACCCTCCGGGAAGCGGAGGAGTTTCCGAATCACCACTAGGAGGCTGCGGAATGGCACTTGAATCGCCATACGAATTTTCCGGAGGCGACGGGGGGGTATCGGAATTTTCCTCGTAAACAGGCGGCGAGGGCGGCTGCTCTTCAGCAACGGGCGAGGGCGTTGGCGTAGCTACAACCGCCTTTTCCGGCTTTGATGCCTCCACGCCAATTTGCTGGCGGATGTCTGAAAAGGATTTTTCAAAAAGTTGCGGAATATATGATTGCGTTGGCTTGTTTGACAGGAAGAAAAAGACAGTCAAGCCCAGTAAAAGCATTCCCAAAAGCAAGAAGATTTTCCTTGAGACAGACGGCGCGATTATGGCGGTGCCTTTCTGCGTGAGCGCGAAGTATTTCCACTTCCGGCCATCCGACTCCATTTGGAAGACGAGGCCTGCTTGCTCAAGCTTTTCCAGGTGTTTGTCTACGGAAGGCTCGCTTATGCCTAAAGTTGCTGCAAGTTCCGCCTGGGTCATTTGACGCTTTGCAAGGCATTTGAGGATTTCTATGCGCGTATCGGCACCAAGCGCCCTGAGCGTCTCGCGGTCTACCGTAACGTCAGGCATAAAGGGAATACGCCGCGCGCCGTATTAATGGATTACTATTTGGTAAGCCGGATTGTTAAGAAAAATTCAACCAACTGGGAGCAAACAAGCCTTGCTATTCAAAAGGTCGGGGGGCCACCTAGTTTCGTCAAAAACAAGGAGGAAATTTCGCCGAAATCCTTAAATAGGTGTTAAGCGTAGCGAATAACGCAAAGCCGGAAAAACACAATTTGTTGTGTTCAACTGGCTAGTGGTAATACAAGAAGTGGGTTTTTAGTAGTTTGGTTAGCCGAAGCTATGCGGGGTTACGGTGGGAGAGTATGCGTTGTCCATATTGCTTGAATGTAGAGACTCGCGTGCTTGACAAGCGCGAGGCTGAGGACGAGGCGACTAACCGCCGGCGGCGCGAGTGCCTGAACGCGGCTTGCGGCAAGCGCTTTACCACTTACGAGCGCGTCGAGGCGCCCGAGATTACTGTTGTGAAGAAAGACGGCCGGCGCGAGGCGTTCCGGCCGGAGAAGCTGCGCAGCGGCTTGATTGAGGCGTGCCACAAGCGGCCGGTATCTAATGAACAAATTGACCAGCTTGTTGCGGAGATTGAGGCGGAGTTGCGGTTTGCAAGCGAGCGCGAAGAGGTTGCAAGCACTGCAATTGGCGAAAAAGTGATGGCGCGGCTCAAGGCTATTGATAAGGTGGCGTACATACGCTTTGCAAGCGTGTACAAGGACTTTACGGACGTTGCGGAGTTCGAGCACGCGCTTCGCGAGCTCAAGCGCGAGGAAAGGGTGCAGGCAAAGGAAGTATTGCTCGCCTAGGGGTGGTGATTGAAAATGACAGAAACTGCAAAAACACCGGAAGAATTCCTCGAACGAATTAAAGAAAACCTTACGCGATTCAAGCCCAAGCACGACAAAGATCGCAACATGCTTTTGATAACCAACGCACACGAAACTGAGGTTTTGCCGAGTTTGCCCCACCACGTTAGGTTCCAGATAAATATGAATACAATTTCAAAGGGAAACGACAACAGGCAGGTCGTACAAATTCGAGTTTCAGAGCGTGCAGGTGGAATGCGTAATCGAACTAACCGGCGGTAAATATTTCATCGTTGATTTTTTGAGGGGTGGTTGTGATGAACGGGATGATGGTTGTCAAGAGGACGGGCGAAGTTGTCGAGTTTGACTCTTCGCGCATTAAAAACGCCATACAAAAGGCCGTTGCGGCAACCCAGCAGCCCTTGCCCGAGCCGCTTGTCGACGAAATGGCCTCCGACATCACGATGGAAGTTGAAAGGCGCTTCACCGACTTTTACCCCAACGTCGAAAACATCCAGGACCTCGTCGAGAAGCACCTCGTCCAACGCGGGCTTTACGAAATTGCAAAGGGATACATACTCTACCGCGCCAAGCGGCACGACGAGCGCGAGGAGGAAAAGAAGCAAAACCTTCGAAAGTCGCTTTTGGGCAAGCTTCGCGTGCGAAAGAGAAGCGGCCAGACTGTCCTGTTTGACATCACGAAACTCAACGCGACAATTGAGCGCGCAAGCCGCGGGGTGGAGGCGGACATTTCCTTCGACGCGGTAAGCAAGGAGGCGCTGAAAAACGTTTTTGACGGCATTTCCACCGACGAGATTGAAAAGGCGCTCATTCTCTCTTGCATTTCCTTCATCGAAAAAGACCCGTCGTATTCCTACGTCTCCGCGCGGCTCTTTCTCCAGAAGCTTTACAAGGAAGTCATTGGCCGCTCGGTCAAGGAGGACGAGCTTGAGGCCGCCTACCGCTCGGCGTTCGTGCAAAGCATCCGCACTGGAGTGAAGAACGGTTCGCTTGACCCGAAGCTGATGGATTTTGACTTGAAGAAGCTCTCGGCCGGCCTTATTCCCAGCCGCGACGCGCTTTTCCAATACATCGGAATACAGACGCTTTACGAACGGTATTTCACGAGCTTCGACGGCCGCAAGGGCGAGCTGCCGCAGGGCTTTTGGATGCGCGTTGCAATGGGCCTCGCCATGGGCGAGGAAGACAAGGAGGGGAAGGCGCTTGAATTCTACGACGCGATTTCCTCAATGCGCTTTGTCCCCTCAACCCCGACGCTCTTCCACTCGGGAACCCCGCACCCCCAGCTAAGCTCGTGCTACCTCACAACCGTATCAGACGACCTGACCCACATTTTCAAAAGCTTTTCCGACAACGCCCAGCTTTCAAAGTGGTCGGGCGGCCTTGGCAACGACTGGAGCAACATCCGCGCAACAGGCTCGTGGATTAAGAGCACGAAAGTCGAGAGCCAGGGGGTAATTCCGTTTTTGCAAATCGCGAATGACGTGACTGTTGCAATCAACCGCAGTGGAAAGAGAAGGGGAGCGACGTGCGCGTATTTGGAGACGTGGCACATGGACATCGAGGACTTCCTTGACCTCCGCCGCAACACCGGGGATGAGAGGCGGCGCACTCACGACATGAACACGGCGAACTGGATTCCCGAC
>CAZPDD010000010.1:0-17125 GCA_964585235.1 Microcaldota archaeon
CCCCTAAAAGAAATCACGCACGACATCAACCACATGTACACGAGCATAAAACTGCGCATCTACGAGCTGCGCGGCAAAAAGGCAATGAGTAAGTTCATCGGGCATAGCATCGCCCGCGAGTACCTCCGCACGCTCGTCCGAAGGCGGCGCGAAGTTGTCGAGACCGTATTTCCCGCAGTCTCCAAAGACGGGGTCGAGTTCAACGTCAAGGCAATGGCAGTCACCGAAAACAGGTGCAGCGAAAGGCAGAAGCACTCGCTGCGCGTGGAGCTCGAAAAACAGATTCTCGCCAAGGCCAAGGCTGTTGACTTCGGGGTTTTCGTGCGAGACGCGATTTTCGGAAAGACCGCGCAGGAGCTTGAGGAATCGCTCAGGAAAATCGCTCCGACAAGGCGCGTGGAAGTGTGGAAAACCGAACTGAAGGAAGAGTTCGACACCGCCGAAGTCGAGGAAATGCTCGGCAAAGCCGAAGAACCCGCAGAGGAAATTGCGGAAGAGGAAATGCCCGCCGAGGCGGCGGCGCAAGCAGCGTGAGCTTGGACATGCTCGGCTTTTTAGACCCAGGTTTTGACTTCGAGGACTACAGCCACTGGCTCGGCGCCGCGGTCCTCGTTGCATTAGTTCTTCTTTTATAAAAATCCGGCTGCAACTTTTTCAAACCAATTAGTGCTTAGCCTGCCCGGGCGGAAAGGTGCTTGTCCACGCTCTCCTTCACTTTCGAGCGGATGTGCGCAAGAAGGAGGATGAAGACTGCCAGGCGGCCAACTGCAGCGATAAGCAGGATGTGCGGCGACACCGCGACGTTCGCATAGACTTCCGCAAGCTCGGAAACTCCAAGCAAAATGACTGCGAGGAGGATGTGCCAGAAGCTGCCCCACTCCCGCCGGCTGTTGTGGGCGTACTCGCTGTGAAGCGCAGCCCACGCGTAAAAGAGGATGACTGGCGTAAGCGCGATTGTCAGGATGCTGGCAAGAAAGCCGATTTCCTCGTGCATTGCTGGGACCTGAAAATACTATTGCCTGAAACTGATTATTAAAACAAGCGAATTATTCCTTGAGCACTTGGCGCAGGGTGTTGGCGAAGTGCGGGCTGTTGACCCAGATGCCGAGCTCGTCATCCGGCTCGGTCCCTTCGGGAGTGAGAAAGAGAAGCGCCTGGTCGTCGGAAAGCACGAAGCGCGTCGGAAGCTCGTACTGGTGCAGCTTCGCGACCTTGGTTATTTCCGCAGCGCGGCTCTTTTCAACGGGGGAAACTACCGTGATTTTCACGCCGCGGTTCTTGGCCTTTTCAAGCAGCCGGCCGTGCTCGGCGAATTTTCGGCGCGCCCCGTCAGCAGAGCTTGCGACGAGAACGTGCCGCTTGGCATCCTCGAACATGGAGGCCATCTTGGAATAAATCGCATCACGGCCCTTGAGGGTCCATACGTTGTCCTCGACTGTTGGCTTCTCAACCGAGCTGAATTCGCTGATGCGAGTTGCGAGGTCGCCGCCAACCTCGTCAATCTTTGTCAGTTCCGAGGTAAGCTCGGACTGGCGCTGTTTTTTGAGCGTCTTTACCGCCTCGTCAATGGGGAGGGAGGAGTAAGTAACGGGCCTGCCGGGCTGCACCGCGACAAAGCCCTTGTTCTGCAGGCTCGATAGGACGTCGTAGACGCGGGGGCGCGGCAGTTCCGCACGCTCGCTCAATTCCCCGGCCGTGTTCTTGCCGGTTGTGGAAAGCGCAAAGTAGGCCTTGGCCTCGTACTGGTTCAGGCCGAGGCGGCGAAGCAGGTTAAGCACGTCGGGGTTCGCCGGCATCTCTATCCTAGTGTTCACGGCGCCGAGATTATTAAAACTATCAGGCAAGAGTAACAACTCCCAATTCGTCCTAAGGTAATTAAGCCCCAAACCCTTATTTAAATGTATTTACTTACCAGAAGTAACAAATCGCAAGGTTTTTATAGGGGCAGCGGGCATAAGTAACTTACGTGGTTGCATTATGGGTCTGAAGCTCTCGCTGTTCGTCGCCTTCGTGCTTTGCGCAGTTGTTTTCTCCTCGCTGGCAACTGCAATTGACCTGCAGGCAAGCGGCTCGACTATTGAAATCACCCCCTGCAGCGCAGGCAAGCTCTCACTGTGGCTGACAGGCGCAGTTCCCGGCAAGACCGTTTTCTTCTCGGCAAACCAGAATGAGCTTTCCATTGTTTTTGATTCGCCAACAGCCATCGCGGGGCCAAACGGCGCCGCCGGCACGGCAGCCTGGATTTCCTCCCCGGCGTGCTTTGAAGGAACCCGGCTTGTTTACTTCACCGCAAGCGCATGCGACGCCGACGGAAGGAACTGCGACGCCAAGAGCCTGGCCGTGCATGTTGCCGTACGGCCTTGCGCGGGGCAAAAATGCTCTTCAACAACGCTAGTGAACCAACCGCGCGAGGCTTTTGTCCCGGCGAGGGACTGCGGTTCGGGCAACTGCGCCGACGCGCTTTCGCGCATTGAATTCACGCAATACTTCTCTCCAACTGCAAAGGCAATTTCCATCGACCGCTATTCCTCGCCTTACTGTCCCCCCAAGCCTGCCAACAGCTGCAGTTTTGACACCCTTGCGCCAGGGGCGGCTTACGTGGTTTCCTTCAAGGCAACAAACCAGGGCGCGCCCGGGACTTTCGCAATCGCACTTTCCCCTTCCGACGACGCGTTGGCGGCAAGCCCGTCGACAACCTCAATTGACTTGTCGAGGGGGGAGGAAAGAATCGTTTCCTTCGTAATCCGCGCCTCGCCCCAAGCAAGCGCAGGACTGCATGAAATCTCGCTCAAGGCGTTTTCCGACGGAATAGTGCTTGCAGAGAAGAAGTGGCTTGTCGAGGTAAGGTCCCCTGAAGAGGCCGTCTTGACGCTTCCGGCAGTGCCGGGCCAGGGAATCCAGGTGCCCGCGTGCAAATTGCCGGCAGTGCTTTCCATCCCGGCCGAGCTTGAGAACCGGGGCAGCGCTGCTGCCGACTTTCTCGTACAGGCCACCCTCAACGGGCAATTGCTTTTCTCGCGCAACATCCGCATCGAACCCGGCTTGGTTGCTTCCTTCCCGGTCCAGATTGACTCAGGCCGGCTTGCATCCGGAGAGAACGACGTGGTCATCACCGCCTCAAGCGGCGGGCTTTTTGGAAGCGGAGTTGCAAGGATTTTCGTCACCAAATGCGCTGCAGTTGAAGTCGTCCCCGTTTCGCCCCAGCAAAATGCAGTTGCGGAAAACGGCATCATCACCATCACCGCGACTGTCTTCAACAACGGCCTTGCCCCGCTCAATAACGTCAGCGCCTTTGTCTCGGGCCTGCCGGCCAACTGGAGCTACATCGCGCAAACGATTTCAGTAATCCCACCCGGCAGTGAGGCAAACCTTACTATCAAGATTTTCACCGCAAGCAACGAGCGCGTTGACGGAGCGCAATTAGTCATCACAAGCAACGGCGTTGAAGTGGCCCGCGTGACCCTGCCCACCTTAAACGGCTCGCCCTCGGGCGCAACTGGCTTTTTCGCAGGCGCGCTTTCAAGCCCGCTTCTACTATTCATCTTGATTCTGGCGCTTGCAGCAGCGTTCTTCTACTACGCGCACACGAAAACCTCCGGCCCCGCAGGCGCAGGCTCAAGTGGCGGCGCAAAGCAAGGCGGCGGCCAAAATGGTGCAGGCAAGCCAAGCGGCCCCGGTGGAACGGGAAGCGGCAACGGCCCCTCCGAAATGAACAAGCCAACCCGCGACTACATTGAAAGGCTCAAGCGCATTCGCACGGAGGCGCTTGGCGAAAACGCAGGAAATGAAGCGGGCAGCAAGCACGGCGGAAGCGCCAAGGAAATAACGTGGGTCTCAGAAACGCGCAAGACCGGCCCGGCTGCAGGGGGGCACGGCGGGGACGAGACGAGCGTGTTTGACGGCGAACCCACCTGAAGCAGTTTTGCGTTTACAAGGCAACTAACTTTTTAGCGCCCTCCCCCCGGGGGCTGGGCAGGAAAATGGCGACAACCCGTAATCAAAGCAGAATGGGCATTGCCCCCGGCTTCAGCTATTCTTCCGAAAACCTGCTGAGGGAAAGAATTGCTGCAACAGCAATCACGCTGACAATGACTGCCGCAAGAATCTCCCACTGCCAGCCTGTCGAGGCTGGGACGAAGGCGTTTATCGCGTCCCTGATTGCAGTCTGCCAGAACAGCGCCGCAACGAAACCAAACGCGGCGGTTATGAGCACTACCATTTCGCGCCTGAATCGTTTGGCAATCTTGCCCGCTTTTGAAATGGCCATTGAACTTAAACCATATCATTCAGTTCTTTTATTAGTTCCGCAAGCACCGCGTCGGCAACCAGTCCGTCAACGCTGAAGCCCGCGGCCGCCTTGTGCCCGCCCCCTCCGTGGCGGCGCGCAATCGCACCCAAGTCTGTCCTGTTCGTGCGCGAGAAAATGTTTTCCCCCAGGCTTATGTCCACTTGCCCTTCGCGCTTGCTGTTGCGAACTCGAAGGCTAACGCCGCACTCGGGGTGCGTCAGGTAGGCTTGAAAACGAAGGCCGGAGTTCACTACCCAATCAGGCGCGTTTCGCACGTCCGTAACGCACACGCTGCCGTGGACGGCCGTGTAATTCTCTACTTCCGCCTCGGCCTTCTGCCGTTTCGCAAGCGCAGTTTCAATGCGTTTCTTCACGTCCGGCAGCTCCAGAATCTGCGCCAGCGTTTTTTCCTTCAGCAACTCAATAAGCTTCCTTTTCCACGCGCGGGAGGAGGAGGCGGTCTTGTCAGCGTCGAGCGAAAGTGAAAGCAGGTAGTAGCCGCTTGGGGCGAGCAAGTCCTCGCGGGAAAAGGAAGCCGAGTCTATCTTGTCAACCGCGTCGACGAATTCGGAAAACTTCTTGTTGAGAAAGGGGTTTTCGTAATAGTCAAGGATGACGCGCGCCGCGCTTTTCGCCTTCGCGTCAAAGCGGCCTTCGAATTTCTCCGGCACCGGGTTGCTTGCGTGGTGGTCGAACCACTTGCCGGCATTAGGATGGAAAGGCAGGTCGGTGACGATGCAGCCCTTCTTTACCTCAATGAGCTTTTTTTGGATGTCTTCGGGCTCGACGAAACGGATGTCGCCCACTTCCTCGACGCTTGTTATGAGGACTGCGCAGGCAACGCCGTCAAAGTCGGTGTGCGTGTAGAGGATGGGCATCGTGCTCACTTCGATTTTGAAGCACGAAAAGACATCAATGCTTTGTCCGGATCATCAAAAGAGAGGTCGAAAGAAATTCTTGGCCCCTTTCGTTCATTGAACTGGTGCGCTACAGTCTTTCCTACCACATAAAGAAATCCCCGCAAGTGGTCATCTGAAATGCTCTTATCGGGATGAACTGATGATACGCCAAAATGGTACTTACGCAAGTTTTTATTATGGGTCTTGATGGTAATTTCAAAAAGGTTTTGCTTGATGCGACGCATTGCCTCGAAGGCAGCGCGTTTTTCTACCGGGCCGAACCTTTCTAAAATGGACATTGCAATACCTCAGAGAATTATTGTCTCGGACTCCTTCTTGATTTCCTCGCCCGCAACTACCCACTGCGCGTTTTCCTTCGCGGGGTTGAACACGGGGTAGGTGTGCGAGCCGAGAAAGCCGTCGGCGCGCAAGGCCGCGAGCTCCGCGTCAAGCTCTGCGGGCGTCGCGAGGTTGTGGGTGGCGGAAAACTCGTGGCAAAGCTCCTTTGCCAGGCGAAGGCAGGGGCCATTTCGGACCTCTATGAGAAGCTTCTCGCCCTCGGCAAGGCCGCGCAGGAACGCCTTTATTTGGCGCGCGTGGCCGCCTGCGTACTTGTCCTCCCCCGGCGCGAGGGGCGAGTACTCTTTAAGCTCGACAAAGCCGATGAGGGCTAGGGAGTTGAACTTGGGCATTACCTTCAGCTCGAGGTGCGTGTGGCTGATGTAAGGCGAGTCCATGAAATCTTTGACAAACGCGTGCAATGCAAACAACCCTATGATAATTTATGCCTGCAAGGGGTTAAAACATATTGTGAAACTCGAGAAATTGCGCGAGGAAAGCGCTTGGCTTCAAGTGCCGGCGGGCAGCGATGACGACCCATTCCACAAGTCCGCCTTCTACAACCCCACGATGGGCTTCAACCGCTCGATGGGCTCGCTAGCACTTGGTGCCGCCTTGCCTTACCTGGGGCGAAAGAACGTGCTTGACGGCTTTTCAGGCACGGGCGCAAGGGGAATCCGCTACGCCCTTGAGAACGAAATCAGCGAAATCACTTTCGTAGACGCCAACCCCGACGCGGTAAAACTGCTGAGAAAAAACGCCAAGCTCAACAAGGTAAAGCACGCAAGAATTGTTGAAAAAAAATTCCACACTTTCGCAGGCGAGTGCGAGGACGAGTATTTCGATTTTGTCGAGCTTGACCCATTCGGCTCTCCCTCCTTCTTCCTCGAGCCGGCAAGCATGCTGGTTGGCAAAGGAGGATTGGTAAGCGCAACAGCCACCGACCTTGCCAAGCTCTGCGGCCGCGAGGAAGCAACCTGCCTGCGCAACTACGCGAGCAAGCCGATGAAAGGCAGCTTTTGCCACGAGCTTGCAATCCGCATCCTGCTGAAACGAATTGCCGAAGTGTTTGCCCTGCGCGACTTGGCGGTCGAGCCGCTATTGTGCTTTTTCGAAGGCCACGCCATCAAGGCAGTTGTGCGGTGCGAAAAGGCGCCGGGAAAGGCGACGGAAACTATACGCTCTTTTGTTTATGCCAACTACTGCCGCGCCTGCCTGCGGAGGTGGATGAGCCAGTGGCCTGCGGAAAAGTGCGAGTGCGGCAAAAAGTCGGATTACGCAGGCCCGCTTTGGGCCGGAAAGTTGTGCGACGACGAATTTGTGAAGAAAACAATCGAGACAAACGGGAAAAGGAATTACGAACAAAAGAAGCAGCTTGACAAGACATTGCAGCTTATTCTTGGCGAAAACGGATTGCCGCCGCTTTTCTACGACCTGCACGACTTCGCCGCCCTCCTGAAAAAGCCTGCGCCCAAGACTGCGGAATTCATCGAGGGGCTGCGGGAAAACGGGTTTGCGGCAAGCGCAACCCACTTTTCACCAACCGGCGTGCGCACCGATGCCAAAATTGAGGAAGTAAAGAAACTGTTCACAAAAGATTCAACTCGCTTGGCAAAAGTCGGCGACTTTTTCGGCAAAATAAAGCTTAAAATCAACACGCAAAAAGTACTGGACGAAATAGACGAGGAAATGGACTCTAAATTCTAGAAAAAGTAGGATGGGGGCAAACGCCCCGAAAGGAACTTAGATTGTGACGTTGAGCTCGAGGGACTTTTTGAGCTCGCGGTAGCGGTTGCGGATGGTCACTTCAGTGACGCCCGCGACGTCGGCCACTTCCTTTTGCGTGCGCCTCTCGCCCGTCAGCACGCTCGCAATGTACACTGCTGCTGCAGCGACGCCCATTGGCCCGCGGCCGCTTATGAGGCCCTTTTCAATGGCCTTGTCAAGCAGCTCAACTGCCTTTTCCTGCGTGTCGCCGCTAAGCTTGAGGCTCGTGACAAACCGGCTTATGTAAAAGCGCGGGTTGGTCAGCGGGACTTTAAGCTGCAACGACTGCGTGATGAGGCGGTAGGTGCGGCCTATTTCCTTCTTCGGGATTTCGGCGACAACCGCAATCTCGTCAAGGGTGCGGGGAATGCCGTACTGCCTGCAAACGGCGTAGATGACCGCGCTCACGACGCTTTCGATCTGCCGGCCGCGGATTAGGCCCTTTTCCACGCAACGGCGGTAAAGGAAAGCCGCGCTTTCGCGGATGTTCTCGGGCAGCCCAAGGTGGGAGGCAACGCGGTTGAGTTCCGTAAGCGCAATGGCGAGGTTGCGCTCGATGCTGTTTGAAATGCTCGCGCGCTTGTGCCACTTTCGCATGCGGTAAAGCTGGCTTTGCTGGCTGGGTGCAATCTTGCCGCCGCGGATGTCGCGATTATACTGGTCAATCTCGGTAACTAGGCCCTTGTTGGGCGACATGTACTTGAGCGGCGCGCCCGTGCGCGCGCGGCTAGCGCGCTGTTCGGCGTCGAAAGCACGCCATTCGGGCCCCTCCTGCACCATATCCTCTTCAATGACGAGGCCGCAGCTGCGGCAGACGACCTCGCCGCGCTCGCTGTCTCGAAACAAGCTTTTGCTGCTGCATTCGGGGCACTTCATAGTCAACCACTCTCCAGGGTCTTTCCGACCAGTTTTTTAGCATCAACGCCGGCATCAAGGCCGGCGACGTAAAGCGGGCTTTCCACCCGGCCTATTGTCTCGCGGACAACACCGACACGCGCTTTTCGCAGGCGCAGCGGCACGGGGCGGGCAACCGGCTTTCCCTCGCTGCTTTCGAGCAACGCAAGCCCGCCCAAAGTCTGCTTCACTAGAGTAAACTGCATTGCAAAAACCCGGCGAGAAGACGGTCGGAACCGCAAAGCCAGAAGGATTAGGTATTTAAACTAATGCATTTTCAAGAATAAAAACCTTCCGCTTACACTATTCCTACGGCGAGTGACGAAGGGAAAACGGAGAGATTGCTTGCCTTATGCTTTTGCAGGCAGGGGCGCAGCAGCGGCTTTTGGCTGCGCTTCCGGCCTTGCGGGCATTTCCTTTCGCGCCTCAACGAGGACGGCGTTGACGAGGCCGTCCTGGCCGGGACGTGAGGTGACGCGGGCCTTGCCGAGCTCGGTGTCGACAAAACAGCCGCGAGTGAGGATGTTTTCGCGCGCGTAGTGGCGGTTGTCTGGGCTCGTCATGACGGTAATGAGCTTGGCCTTCTTGACGGCCTTGCCTGTTGCGACGTTGGCGAACATTACTTTCTTGGCCGCCACCTTGATGCCGCCGCCCTTGCTTTCCTTCAGCGACCGCTCTTCCTTGGTGATGCCCTTCTCTATTTTAGCGCGTGCGAAAAAGCCGCCGTAGTGCAGCTTTATCTTGTCGCGGGAAGAGCGCTTCTTGCCGCCCGTTCCCTTCGCCTTTGTCTTGGAGGACTTGTGGTAAAGCACCATTTGAAAATCACCTATTTGAAATCAGTTCAATTCCGCCTGACTAAAATTCGCTTTAGACAGTACAATCATTGGTAGGGAGCAAGCTTTAAAAAGCATCGTCGCGTAATGCGTTAAACATTTTAGACAAGGGTGATTGGAAAATGGCTTTGCAGACGCTTTCAGACAGGTTCGGGGAAGTAATTGGCAACTTGAGCGCCAACTTCTTGTCCGGGCTTGCAGACTTCGTCGTCGTACTCATCTTTCTCGGCATCGGCTACATCGTCGCGCGCTTTCTTGCCTCGCTCGTCAAGCGCGGCCTCTACGAATCCAAGCTTGAACGCAAGCTCGAGCAGAAGGGACTGCACGACGCGCTCGCGGGCTTCAGCATCACGGACATCCTGGTTGCCTTGGTGAAAGTCGCGACATTCGCGGTTTTCCTCGGCGTTGCGGCCGACGTCACCAACATCACCTTCCTCAACACCATAATACTTTGGTTCCTCGGCTACCTGCCGCGCCTGGTTGAAGGCGCAGTCATCATGGTAGTCGCGCTCTTGGGTGCGGATTACGTGACGGACAGGCTGAAGAAGGCAAAGGAACTGCCGTTCCCCGGGACGATGGCAACGCTTGCGAAAATATTCGTGGGCTACACGGCGCTCGTCATTGCGCTCCCGCTTTTGCTTCCGGGCGCTGACGTGCAGATTCTCCAGACGTTCTTCACCCTGCTTGTAGGCGCGTTCGCGCTTGCAATCGGCCTTGGCGGCGCAATTGCCCTGGGCCTCGGCCTGAAGGACACTGTTGACAGCGTCGCAAAGGAAAGGAAGGGCGAGTTCAAGAAGCTCATCGGCTAAAAACAGCCCCCCCTAATTTTTTCTTCTTTTAATTTTCCCCCAGCCTGCGCCGGGAAAAGGCTATTATTGGCCTTCGTGAAAAAACGTTCATGGCCCGAGTTGAACGCAATCAGTGGCTGCCGCCTTGGCTGGGAGCGCATACTTACAGGACCAGCGATAAACACTCGCTGACAGTAGACCTATCCGAAGGAAATGCAACGAGTACTGTAAAAGACCCGTCCGGAAAGGGCGTGTTGAACTGTCTTTTGACCTACAGGCATCCTTCCGGCCATTACGTGCAGCTGACTGCAAAAGGCGCTATTGTCACGTGGGACAGGGAAAAACCCGAAGTCGAAAACATTCTTGAAGTTTTGAGGGAGAAAATTGAGGAAGCCTGGCAGCCGAGGTCTTTTAGGAAGAACAGAAGCCACCAGCTCATAATGAGCCTGAAGCCGGAGCTTCTAAAGGCTCTTGAAAAGGGAGTTGTACAAGAAATCCATCCCGAACCGGACTATACTATCCCCCTGCGGGTAAAGCTGGAGAGGAAGAGGGGTTAAATCATTGTACGCCGGCTTTCTGCACAGTCACTCCTTCTCCACCCCCCTGCACAACCGCCTTGATTTCGTAGCTGCCGCAGAGGACTAGCTTGATGAGGCGGGCCCGTTCCCCGCCCACTCCGGCAACTTCCTGAAGCTCTTCCTCCTCCGCAGTGACTATGTTCTCGACGCTGCCGAAATGCGCGAGAAGCGCCTTGGCGGTTGAGGGACCTATTCCCGGCAGGCTTTCGACGATTAACTGCTGCTGGCGGTGCAGCTCGCCCGGCTTTTTGACAAACTGGAGCTTTTGCTCGCGGTCGGGCCGAAGCTGCTCTCTCCACGCCAGTTGGTAAAGGAAGTCGGCGAAGGACTCTTCAGTTTCAAGAAAGAAGACGGGCAGCTGGAAGTCAATTGCAAGGGCCATCAGCGCGCCGCGGCGCGCCTTCTTTTCAAGCCTTTCAAAGTTGTTGCCGATGACGCAAATGAGGGGGCTTTCAAAATTTGCCTTGAGCGCCGCAGCCTGTTGGAAAAGCCTGCCGTCGATGACGCTTGACTCAAAATCGGCTGCGGTCTTGCGCTCGACCCCCACCTTGTCGCTTATGACAAAGTCGGCAACCGGCAGGCGCTTGACCTCCACCACCGCGCCAAGCTCTCGCAGGCGCACTATTGCCGCGCCCATCGCCTCGCGGTCGTCGCAAGTTATGGCTGGCTTGTTTTCTCCCACAATCGATAATAGCTTAAAAAGTGCTTATAAACGTCGGCTATTTTTCGCTGCGCAGGCGCGAATACCAGTTTTTTCCATCATATTTTTGCGCTATTTCTCCCGCTACCCTCAGTTCTTCCAAAAGGTTCAGGTAGTTTAAGTGATCAGGATCGTAGCCTATAGTTAACAAAGAATTCCTAATTTGATCGTGCGAAAGTTCACCATTAAGTCTCAAAAGATTTAGAATTATTTCCTTCATAGATGACGACGTATCCGAATGTTTGCTATCGCGTAATTTTCGAGGACTAACGCGCCTTTGTTTTTTAGCACCCTTAACCTGCGCATCAGCTGCCCCCCCCTTAGGCTTATCTATCCTTTTTATGAAATCACGGTCATCCCGTTTAAAGTTCTGCCCGCGAGTTTTCAAAAGCTCCACCGTAAGTTCGGGGTTTATTTCAAACCCCCGCTCTAATACCTGAGCATATAGGCGATGGTTCCTTCGCCTGAGCAACCGCGCAAACAGACCCACATTAGAGCGCAGGTAATCATCAGGAGGTCCACGCGAGTTACCTACACGAGCGGAGCTGAAGGCACGCAAAACATCGCCAGGCTTGCCATTTCTCTCGGAAAGTAGCCGTTCGTCAAGCTTTTCAAAAACTTGTTTCACGAATGACGCATATCGCCGGACTAAATCCTTTTCCTCATGTAGCCGCCTGCCTTGCGGGAGTAATTTGCCCACTTCTGCCAAAAAACTTTCGGACGGATCGTAATCGGGAGCTTTTTTTCTTTCTTGCTTCGGCATGAAAACAGACCCGACATCGTGTGCGAAAATAATTTCATCTGGCTCGTTACGTCCCTTGAGTAAATGGTGAGTAAGGCTGGCGATTGGAAAACCCGGGCGTCGAACCATTACTGAGTGCATAGTTGGAATTTTTCCAATTTGCAAGCCGGTCCTCCTGACTGTCTCCAGATAGTGGTACGCTGAACGTTCAGGAATTGGCGGAACTCCGGGGGCTCCTTCGATAAAAGAATTTATGGCCAAAATTTGTTCTGAGTCCCTCAAAACGTGCTTCGTAATAAAGGTCAAAAGCCGCCTGTGCGGAATACCTGCAAATCTATATCCACAATACCGCCTAAAGCTGAGAATTTGTTGAGGAGGTAGTCTTGCAATATCGGCGCGGTATGCGCCAATTAGGTGATTGAAATCTTCAGCGCTCCAGTTAATTGATGGAAGTACTTGATTTTTTTGCCTAAACCCATGAAGCAAATCGCGTATCCCTAGATCGGCGGCCTGCCCGGCCTTGACAACTTTTTCAATCTCTACTGCCGACCCTACCGCAGCCTTGCCTTCGGCGATTATTTGGTCCCTCAGACGATGCACGCTAACCAAACGTTGTTCCGCATTTTGTTCCAGGCGAGCCGGCGCCTTCTCCTCACGCTTCTGCCGGACCCACTTGACAAGCCGCGTATTGCCTGCCCAATCAATAACCCGTTTAACCAAAGCAACTCACGCAACGTTTATGTTCCATGCGGATTTTAAATCTTGCTTGACTGCAAGGGTAGGAACTGCTAAAAGCCACCTAAAGTCTGTTGACCCTTTTTTTTCTCTCCTTGAAAGCTTAGTTCTCCCCTCATCCTCTTCAGCTCGCCGTGCATTTCCCGCTCTTTCCTCCGCGCCACCCAGAGGAAGGCCTCGTCGCGCGTGCCCTTTGCGACCAAAATGATTGCTTTCCCAGCCTTAACGCGCCCTGCCCTCCCGCGCCTTTGGATTGCCCTTATCTCGCTTGGCACCGCCTCGAAAAAGACAACTAGGTCAACTGCGGGAATGTCAAGCCCCTCTTCTCCGACGCTTGAGCACACCATCACGTTGAACTCGCGGTCGCGGAACGACTGGATGATTGCGCCTTGCTGCTTCTGTGTCATGCCCTTTCCGCCCCTTCCGACAAGCTGCTTGGCAAAGACGCCCGGTAATTCATTCAGCTCGCGCTCGAGCTTGCTTACCGTGTCGCGGAAGTTCGCGAAAACAATGATGCTCTTCTGCTCGGCAACGCTTTCCTTGACTATTTGCTTGAGTTTTTCGTACTTGGGGTGCTCGACGCCCTTCTCTTCAAGCTCGACGCACGCCTGCAGGAGCTTTTTCACCCGCGGGTCGCGCGCGAGGACGGCAACGGCCTTGCTCGCCTCCTTGCGGCCCTCGAGCGACTCGAGGAACTGGCGAAGGGGCGCGACGCCCTGGCTCTCGAGCAAGTCGCCCGCGTGAAGAACGTTCATCAGCCGCGCAAGCGTGCTCATCGCGCCGTAGGCGCGCACGTTCTTCAGTCGAATGGCCGTAATGAGTTTTTGGCGCATTTGCAACAACTCCGTCTTGCTCAAGGCGCGCCGCGGCGGCAGGACAAAGCCCGTGCGGTTGATGCTTGCGATGCACTCGTCAGTCATGAGGTCAAGAGCGCGGCGCAGTTCGGCGAATTCCGGCGGCAGGTCGACGAACTCGAGGTCAAGCTCGACTTCCTGCACGTAATCGCGCACGTCCTCGTCGCTTTCCGTCTTGATTTCAATGTGCTCTATGCCGAGGTTGGCGCGGATTTCGTCAATCTTCTCGCGCTCGGCGCTTGGCGAGGCAGTCAGGGCGAGGATGAGCAAGTGGTGCTTGAGCGCTTCCTTTGCAACCGGGACGAAGGCGTAGTCGCCGACTGTCCGGTGCGCCTCGTCGAACACGACGAGGGAGAACTGCTTGAAGTCTAGTAGCTGCAAGTCGTTGTCGGTTGTCTGGGGGGTTGAGCAGATGATTTGGGTGGTGGCGTAAAGCTTTTTCCTCTCCTCAACAGGCATTTCGCCGGTTATTGCCTGTACCGAAAGGCCGGGTGCGGTAAGCAGTTCCCGCAGGCGGTTTGCCTGCTGCAGCACGAGCGGCTTGGTGGGGGCGAGGAACAAGAATTTTGCGGCAGGGTTGCGCTGCAGCAGCTTGGCAATTGCCAAGACGGCGACGAAAGTCTTTCCAAGCGCAGTTGGCATGACAACAAGCGTGTTGCCCCGCGCTAGCAGAGCCTGGGCTGCGCGCACTTGGTAATCGCGCACCTGCAACTTCGTGAAGTCAAGCGGCAGCCCCGCCAAAAAACCGTTTTGAGTGTCCTCCACGAGACGCACGCCCACTAAACCAGACTGCCAACAGCCTTCTTTCGCTAAAAGCAGGCGGGCAAGGTATTTATTTAGGCAATTGCAATAAGCTTCTAAGGTGTTTTAAGTTGACTGACTTGCCTGTTGCCCCTGTTGAAAGGCTGGTGCGTAAGGCTGGCGCCGAGCGCGTGAGCCAGGACGCTGCCGAGGCGCTTGCCGAAGTGCTTGAGGAAAGCGCGGTTGACATTGCCCAAAAGGCAGTGCATTTGGCAAAGCACGCGGGGCGAAAGACCGTCACGGCCGAAGACATCAAGCTCGCCGCGCGAAGCTAAGGCCGCTTTTTGTCCTTTCTTTTCCTCGCATCCATTTTTCGAATTGTAGCCAACCCATCGTCAATGAGTGATTCAAGCTCGCGGGCTTTTTCCTCGTTACGTTCATCGCGTGCTTGCTGAAGCAGGCCGCCGAGTTCCACCAAGCGATTGGAAACGCCTTGGGCGTTGACCAAAGTAGATTCCATAGTGAGAGCTTGGTCAGTCATGAGCGTCACACGCGTCGGAGTGACTACGCCCACGTGCTTTGCCCAGTTCCAGGCCTTTGCCGGAAGGCGTGTTTCAAACTCATTGAGCTGCCTTGCCACGGCTATCCTCGTGTTAAAATTGCTTAGCGCCTGCTTGAATGAACTATAGTGGATGTCGCCTTTGGTCGATCTCCCGTTGCAATAAGCTTTGAAGGCATTTGAGTAATGCCTTTTCAGCAGGCGGAAATCCTTTGAAGAACGCTCCCAACTTATTCGCATTGGAGCAAGTTTGGCGCACGTTGCTTAAATTGATTTGCTGAGCGCGATAAGCTCGTCCATCAAGAGCGTGCGCACCCTCTTTTCAACAAGCGATGCCGGCATCTTGCCGAGAAGTTTTTTCAAATCCTGCTTTTCCGCCCCCAGCATGCGCTCCGAGTGAAGCAAGGCCTTTTTTACTCCCTGGTTCTTGTGAGTGAAAAGCGCGGCGACCAGCTTTGCATCGAGCTTCGCTCTCTTTTCCTTCGGCAGCGCCTGCAGGTGCACGATGACGCTGTCGACCTTCGGCGGCGGAGAAAAGCAAACGGCGGGGATGTAGTCGATTATTTCAGGCTTGGCAACTGCCTGCGTCATTACAGAGAGGCGCGACCAGCCGGAAGAGCCAGGCTGCGCGACGAGGCGGTTACCGAACTCCGCCTGCACGACCAGCACGGCGTGTTCGAACTTGCTTTCAAGAATCTTGAAGAGCAGCGGCGAGGAAATGTGGTAAGGCAGGGCGCCGAAAAAAAGCTTGTAGGGGGAAAAGTCGAACTCGAGGGCGTCGGCGCAGGCTATTTCAACGTTTTTTTTCTTGGCCAGCCTCTCCTCAAGCGTCGGAATTAGCTGCGAGTCTATTTCAACCGCAACGACTTTCTTCGCACGCTTTGCAAGCTCTGCAGTCAAAAGGCCGGTGCCCGCGCCGATTTCAAGCACCGTCTCGCCGCCCAGCGGCAGGACTTGCGCAATTTGTTCCAAAAACTCCGGGGCAACTAGGAAGTTCTGCGACAGGCGCTTGGCGCGTATTCTGGAAACTTGAAAGTCCATTTACAAAACCGACTAGGCTTTAGTCTCTACGATTTTTTATTTTTTAGAACATCTTCTAGTATCCACGAGCTTCTTTCGGCAAATGCGGGAATACGCTGAATCGAAGAAATCCAGTGGTGTTTGACGTAACTGCGGTCGGGAAGTAATCCTTTGCTGCGTATTATTAGCTCAGAATTATCCCCCAACAGAATTTGGTCTCCGCCCATTTCCTCAATTTCTTTAATGGCGCCCAAAGGCGTGCTGCTGTAAGTTTGCCTGAAGCGTTGCAATAAGGCAAGCGCCTTTTTCGGGCCGCCAGCTCCAACTATGAATGCGTCAACTAAAGCCGATTCCCTTTCTTCTCTTTTTCGAACGCCAATTTTCTTTGATATTTGCTTTTCAAAAGCATCTGCATGACCATGCAGCAAATCCGCGAGAAGCCGCGCTTGGCTTTTGTTCCTTATGGAGCAGGAAGTCAGTGCCTCCGTCATAAATGCGTTAGTTGCCAGAATTCTTTTTCTCTCAAAAGGATTTTTCGCCAATATCCGATCGTATTTTCGAATCTCGGCTGTTGAAACTTTGCCGAGCTGCGGGTGGGAAAGCAAGCTTGCTACGAACAAGCCGAGTTCGTGAATGTCGAAGGCCATTTGCCGTTTGTCAGCGAGAGCCCGGATGTGCGAAACCAATGGCTTGCGGTCAAGCTGCATAAGGCCTCGGGCTGCGGCTTCAGTCAATAGCTCCGACTTTGCAACGGGCTTTGCGGGACGAATCAAGTCACAACCCTAAGAAGATAGCGCAAGCGGATTATTTTAATCAGATTACCACCGGCCGCCTTCGCGCTCGCGCGCGGGCGCCTTGGTGAAGAGGTAGTACTTGCTGTCGCCCCGAAGCTCTTCTATGATGCGCGAGACGAGGATGTCCTCAAGCCTGCCGAAGCTCGGCACTCGCTCGCGCACGTCCGCAAAACTCGCAAAAGGCTTTTCCTCACGCGCCCGCAGGATGGATTCCAAGTGGCGCTTGCCCACGCTCGGGAGAAGCTCGAGAGTGTGCACGCGTATGTTGAGGGCGTCCGCGCGGTTGAGAAACCCTATGAAATCCGCCTCGCGGGTTACGACAAGCTTGCGGACTGCCGCCTCGCACTCGCGCTGGGCCGAAGTAGTCAGGTCGTGAAATAGGATGCGTCCGCGGATGTGCTCTATCTTGTCGCGCTCGTCGCGGCCGATGTAAACTTGCTCGCCTACGGCAAGATTGACGCCGGGCTTGACGACGACTTCCAGTAGCGTGAAGTAAGTTTCGCCCAGGATTTGGGCAACTGGCTCCCTCCGGGCCTCGCCGCTCTTGCCAGACGGCAGGAAATCGAGCACAACCGCCTGTTCTTCGCGCTTGAC
>CAZPDD010000011.1:0-16011 GCA_964585235.1 Microcaldota archaeon
GTCGCTGCCTACGGTCCCAGCCCCTTCGGCAACGTAATCGCTTACGTTACCCACCGTCTTTGCCGTTCCATGGACTACTGTGCCCACGACTTCGCCGGCTTTCTCGCCAACAGCGCCTGCGCCGTGCGAGATCGAGTCAGTTGCCTTGCCCACAGTATGGCCAACTCCGCTGCCCATGTCTCCCGCCATATTGCTTACAGTGTGGCCTATTCCGCTGGCAGTCTTCCCGGTTTGATGAGAGACGAAGTCGCTAGTGTCGCCCACTGCCTTTGCAGTCCCGTGTACGACAGTACCGACGATTTCGCCGCCCTTGACCCCGATTGCTCCGACGGCCTTTCCGGATTCTTTTGCAACGTCTCCGATCACTTCAGACGTTACCCTTGCGGACTGGGCGCCTGCGTCCCCTATTCCATGCATTGTTTTTTTGATTTCCATTTTTACCACCTTTCTTTTATCCTTAGGATTCAAACTGCTTTTCTTCAAACTGCCCTCATATCGACTGTCCCCTGACGAGCCTTATCACGATGATGATTACTGCGACTACGAGGAGCAGGTGAACCAAGCTCCCGAGTGACGAGGCAAACGAAATGCCCAATAGCCAAAGAACCAGGAAAATCACTACTAAAGCAACCAACAAATCCATATCCAATCAACCCCCCAAACTAACTTGAAACTTCACCAAGTGAAGTATGCACCCGGCAGCCAGCGCGCCGGCAATAAAAATCATGGTAACCAGCAATTCCGTTTCCACCAACCCACTTCGACTTTACTTGCCCCCCTATGCGAATGTTTTTTCCGCCAACACTGCAGGGGGGTTTACCCTCATAGGAAAATCTTTACTTCATGCCGAAAAGTTTCCCCATGGAACTAAATACGTTTGAAAAGAATTTCGTGATGCCGTCAAAAAAGGACAATTTTCCGTCCGAGCCTGTTGCCAAGCCCGTAATCCCAACCGGGGTTGCTGTTGGTCTTGCCGTCGGCTTGATGCTCGCGATTGGCGCAATGGTTGCTTTGGGCACCGGAGTGCTAGTTTGTCCTACAGTCGGCGTTGATGTAGGCACGGGCGTTGTTCCATCCCCCCATGGCATGGGGCTGGTTGCGATCGGCGTTGCAGAAGGCGCAGGAGCCATGGTAGGAACTGCGGTTGGATCCGGCGCGGGAGTTGAGGAAGGAGTTGCCGACGGCACCGGTGTTGCTGTTGCCGAAGGAGTCGAAGTAGCTGTAGTTGAGCCTGTTGGTTCGGTAACGGCATTGGCATCTAGTGTCACTCCGGACTGCGCCAGCGCCCTGCCATTAAGCCTTGCGCCGGTGTTCAACACAATAGCGGTTTGGGAAAGTATGATTCCCTTGAAGTCGGAAGTGGTCCCAAAGGTGGCCTGTCCGGCAACCTGCCAGAAAATGTTCTGGGGCTGCGCGCCGCCGGCAAGGGTAATGATGGCGCCGTTGCCAACATCGAGATTTTGCGCTATCTGGAATATCCAAACGTCATTTGGCCCGCCCGACAGGGTGGTGCCGGTTGTTATCGAAACCCCAGTCCCCCACTTATAGAGGCCAGGCGCGATTGTCATCCCGCTTATATCTCCAGCCCCCAGCTCGGTGGCTGACGGGTTTGTTCTTCCAGCTGCATCAGCATACGCTGTTTGCATGTCGCTCACGGCAGTCGTAAGTTTAGCCGAAGTCGGAGGCGAATAGTCGGCCGCATACACTTTTCCGGTAACTAAGGAGGAGGTTGCAAATTGGGTTGTAGAATCGACTATCAACCCGAAACCGGTGATGGCCGTGCTGTCAATTGGGCTTACCCCGATATCCCCGGCAATCGAAGTGGTGCCGGTCGTCGAGATGCCGGTTTTAGATAGAATCACAAAACTGCCCGAAGAGCCGAGGTTAACCGCCGCGGGACCCGCAGCGCCAACTACCTGAGCCAGAAGAAGAACTGCCAGGAAGAAACCAAATAGATTTTTACGCAATGCACAACCCATTTCAACCAACCCAAAAATATGACGCAATCCATTACGAACGCTATTTCTTATTACAAATATAATAGCCTAGTAGTATATATAGGGACGGGTTGGGAATTCGCGCCACGGATTAGTGATTCGGCATTCGCCCTGCTTGCGCTGAAGGGGCTGGAAAAAGTTTGAAGCTAGAGGTAGTACTTGAAGTCCTTCTCGAATAGCGACGTGAACTTCTTGTATTCGGTTGGGTGCGCCTTAATTTGCCCTTCGTAAAGCGACTTTATGGTGCCGTACGTCTTTTTCTGTTCGGGGTTTAGCGTTTCCAGAAGCGCGGGCTTTCGCCGGTATGCCTCCGTCTTCCACCCTATTGAGAGCACAGCATCCATGATTTTCCAAATTCTTTCCTTGGCTAAAGTCCTGATGCGCTCAGAGGGCGGGATGGGGTTTGCCTCGTTCTTGGCACAGAGGAAGAAGTAGTTGAACTTCGAGCCAACGAGCTTGGAAAACACGGGCGAACTGGTTACATTCCATATTCCCGCCGAGAATGGAGTGAGGAACGGGTCGTTGACCAGGCCATGGCGCTCGTCGTAATTGATGAAATATTCGCGCCAAATTGATTCCAAGTTCGATTCGGTAAGGTAATACTTGAGAATGGGCGACCCGAAGAACAATTCTCCCGCATCCAATTTTTCAATTGAAAGCAGGTTCCTTACGCCTAGCCGCTCGAGCCGCTCGCTCCAGTGCTTCTGCCCCGCCGATTTAATCCCTAAAACGCGGCCAATCTGGCCCTTGGTCAATCTCTTGGGCATGGTCCAGATTAGCGCAAGCAGAATCTCCTCATCAGAATAGTTGGCGGCCCTTGGCATCTGGAACATCTCCTGCGACTTCCCTCACAGGATATTACTCGAATAATGCATAAACGACTAAGTAACGTATAAAACTGATGGTACGACCCTCGCGGCATTATCGCCTATCGATTGAGCGCATAAAATAGACCGAACCAAATGCGATGAACGCCAAGCCGGTAAGCAGGTAACCTAGCCCTGCAACACGTAAAATACTCTCAAGGGCAGTGCTTAGCCCCAATGCAACCATCAGCAACCCCGTTAAGAGCAGCCCGGACGCTATGGAGAGCTTGACCAAGCTCGGGGCGATTCGATGAAACCCGGCCTCGACCCCTTCGGCTATGGATGAAGAGACCACTCCCTTTACTGCGCCCGTTACGCTTACAACGCTTTGCAGGCCCTCAATAAAGGGAGAAATCCAGTTTGACTTCACTTTGACCTCAACTCCTGTCCGACACCATCTTGCCTACAAGCAAGCCGCCGACGAATGCGCCCACCACGAAGGCCAGCGGGTGGTCAGCCACCAAGACGTCAAACTTGTCCTTTGTCTCGCTGGCATAGTTCTTCGCATCCTCTATCCTGCCCTCGAGCATCCTCTCGTCTGCTATTTTCGTAGTCATATTACCTACCTCCACCTTACTCCCAAATACTAACAAACTAATAGCTTATTAGCTAATTAATAAAGTAATAGACATATATATAGGTATGCATTGGCGGAGCTTAGTGGCAGAAGCCTCGCCTTAGCCAAAGTCAAGGCGGCGTTGCAAAAGTAGCGCAATTAATGGGCTTGCGTTTCAGGCTTCATAGTCCTGCTGCGTCAAGTTCAGGTTGTCGTCAAACGCGGAAGCCTCGGAACCGGCGTCGGAAGACGACTGGCTTGCCGAGTCAATCGAGCTTGACGAGGCCGCCGGCTGCTGAGTGCCGGACGCGCCAAAGGCGACGTTTGAAACAGAGCCCACGCAGCCCGCCAGCAACGCGGCGAAAGCAAACGCAACTGCAAGCGACTTGAGCATCAAAACCCCCCCCTCTGCATTTCAGTCTGCTTATGGCTTGCTAGCCCAGGAGGCCGGACGCGGCGCCGGCAACCCCACCAGTTGCGCCGGCGGCCGTGCCGCCACCTGTTGAAACTGCGCTGCCTGACGCGGAGCCACCAGCAGCTGCAGAAGCTGCCCCACCAGCTGCCTGCCCCACTGACCCCACGACGCTGCTGCCTGAAGCCGCGCCGGCAACGCCCGTGGCCGCAGAGCCACCCGCTTGTCCTGTCGACTGGATTAAGCTTCCTGATGCGATTGCGCCATCGGCCCCGGCGCTTGCTGAACCGCTTGCACCGCCTGATGCGGACGAGCCGGCCTTGCCGCTCGCCCTTGCACCCAGCAGCGTGCCAAGGTCTATGAAGAAGCGGTGCTCGCCGGAAGCTGACGCGCCTGCGACTGTTTGCTGCGTTGCGTCGGCTGAAGCCGCGGGCAGCTCAACTGCCTCGGCGCCGTTTGCCACAAGCACAATGCTCGTCTTGAGCCCGACGAAGGAATCGTGCAGGCCAAGGAGCTTGAGCCTGAGTTCGGCGAAGGAAAGTCCTTCCTTCTCCTCGCGCAGTTCGCCAATCTTCTGCTCCACTTTCTCGATGTTCGCCTCGAGCTTTTGCGTGCTTCGGCCGCGGGAGGCCAACTCTGCCTGCGTCACGCGCGCTTTTAGAGCAGCCTCGCTTGCGGAAGCAAGCGCGAGGCGCACAGGTATCTTGACGAAGTCGCCTTTCACCGAGCTTGCGAAAGCACGCCACTTCGCATTCATCTCCTCGACAGCAGCCTGCCTCTCGCCGGCAGTCTTGGCAGTGACGAAAGCCTGTTCCTCCGCCTGCAAATTGGCGCGCTCCTGCGCAATTGCCTGCGAATCAAAGCCCTCGGCCGCAAGCTTGTCAAGCAGTTTTTCCTGCTTCCTTGCGTGCGCGGCGACAACCGCCTCAACCTGGCCGCGGAATTCCGCGCGCTCTTGCGAGGTCATTTCACCCAATTGCTTTGCGCGAAGCTCCTGCAGCTTCTCAAGCCTCGCCTTCTCATCCTGCTCGGCTTTTGCAAATGCCTCCGATGATTCGCTTACCTTCGCCTTTGCCTTCTCTTTCAATTCTCCCCTAGTTTCTTCCGTGGCTTGCGCGCTTGCCGAAGCGGACGCGCCCTCGCTTTCCTTCACGACAGCGGCGTGCTCGGCCTGCGCGGCAGCAATAGTCTCCTGCAGCATCTTGCGCTCCTCAACGCGGCATTTTTCGCGGCCGTCGCCGATTTGCAGCGCGCACTCGCGGTGCTTCTTGGCAACTGCGGCAATCTTCTGGCCAACAGCCGCCTCGGCCTTGGCGGACTCCTCGGCTTCTGCGCTTGCCTGCGCCGACGTTGAACCGCTCAGCTTATCAAAATCCTTTTCACCTGCTTGGGCATCCTGCGATGCGGCGGCAGAGGTTGATGCAACTGCCGAGCCTGCCATTGAGCCCGAACCGCTTGCAGAGCCGGAGGCGCCTGCGGCCTCGGCTTGCGAAACATCAGCAGAGCCAGAGGCGGCTGATGCCGCGTGGCCGTTAATGAAAGACGAGCCGGAAGCTCCTGCCCCGGCATCTGCCGCGGCCGACGGGACTGCCGCGAAAATTCCGGTAAGCAGTGAAACCATCAAAACGCCGGCCAACAAAACTGAAAACTTCATTTTCCCTCACCCCACATTGCCGCGCACCGCGCTGGCAACTACTGCTTGGGAATAAATAGTTTTTAAACAAACTTGCTTGAAGACGGGGAGAAACGCTTCACCAAACCCGTTGGGGGCAAACAAAGCTTCAAACTACCCCCGATGCGGCCGAAAGGGCTTTATGCACGGCCATCCATAAAAACAAGAATGAAGCCGGCGTTTTTCCTCGCGCTACTGGCTGCTTCGCTTTTTGCGAACGGCCTCGTCATCATACAGGGGACGATTTACGACTATTCGCTAAAGCCCGTTCCCGGCATCGTCTACGTCAACTCGACGCCGCCCCAGACGGTTGTCGCGGCAAATGGAAGCTACTTGCTTGAACTTGAGCCGGGAGCGTACCTCATCACGGCAGTTGCGCGTTCGAACGAGTCAACGACGCAGGCGGTCGTGGCAACGCGCGACGGCACTTACCACCTCGACCTTGTCGTTCTTGACGACACGGGCGCCCTCGGGGCCGCCCATACTGCCGGAGCCCTTGCCGGGGGCGAGCTCTTCGGCCTTTTCGGCCCATTGAGCGGCGCGGTTCCCCCGTGGCTTGCGATAATATTGCTCTGCGCTATTGGCGCAACCGGCTGGTTTCTAGTGAACAAGCGCCACGGCAACGGGGAGACGATGAAAGCCGAAGGCGGCAGCGAGCCAACTCCCGCACCTTCCGCCGGCTTGGCGCAGGAAGGCGGGGGCGACTTGGCAGATGGCGAGAGGGAACTGCTTGCGCTGCTTGAAAAACAAGGCGGGGTGTCGACGCAAAAGGAGTTGCGGAAAAACTTTTCTGACTGGTCGGAGGCGCGCGTGAGCATGCTGCTCACTTCCCTCGAGGAACGCGGCAAGGTGGTGAAGATAAAGAAGGGCCGGGGGAACGTCGTGCGGCTAAGGCAGAACCACCCGACGGAAGCTCCGCCGGAAGGCGAAGGCGGGGAAAACAATTAGCCCCGCTGCCAACCGTTTGCAGTGAAATCCTTAAAGCCTTGCCGTAGGCTTAATTTCCTTAGACCCAAACTACGCCGCAGTAACTCAGCCTGGGAGAGTGATCGCCTGAAGAGCGATATGCCGGGTGTTCAAATCACCCCTGCGGCACTCTTGTTCTCTAGAAAATTGGACGGATAAAGCCAGCGTTGGATAAAAAGGTTAATAGGCAAGTTAGGGGCAATCATACTTTTGAAAGGTAAGTCCAATGGACGTCCTCGATGATTTTGCAAGAAAGAAAACCAAAGAATGGGAGGCAAAGCTCACGCGGGCGATTTTACTGGCAGAAATCGCGGCATTTGTCGCGGTCGCCTCCGTCAGCCTGGCGATAGGATACTTCTTCTTCGAAATATCTTTGATCGAAATAGCTATCAGCATGGTAATTGCGTTGCTTGCTGCAGTGATGGTGGGCTCAAAACTCCGGAGAGTATATGCTGAAATAAAACACGATGCCATCAAGTTAATTGAAGACTATAAAAAAAAACTCTAGGCCATTTCAAATTAAAATTTCTTTAGGGAATTAGGTAAAAATCCCCCACTCCGGCAGTTTCTCCTTTTGCGCCCCTGACAGCACTCTTGTTTAAAGCTTTTTTCAACAATATCCCACCTAGACGACACAGCCAGCTTACAGGTTCAGGGAGGTTAGGTCAACGGGCTTCGTTACGCCATCTAGCGAAATTGCGCGAAAGCGCGCGCAGTCAAGCAGGAAAAAAACCGTTGCAACAGCAGTATATCAAACGGGCGCAGGACGAACATACGAGTTTTTCGTCGCGTCACGGCTTGCATCACACCATGATGAAGGCAAGGCGGTTTCGCGCTTATTGGCCCAATACTCTCCGGCGGCAGTTGTTGTTGGGGAAAGGCAAGGCGGCGAATTGCGGCTGATCAAAAACCACCATTTGGAACGGAGGGTTACGGAGCTAACTGACGATCACTTAAAGGAAATTGCCTCCGCACTTAAAGTGAAGAAAGTAGTGAGTGAAGGAAAAACAATTCTGGAAAACACGGAAGACTGAAAGAAGCACTAGGGGCAAAAGATTCCGTCGCCTTCCGGGCATTCAGTTTTTTTCGTCCTGCAGCTTGATGATTAGGTTTGAAAGCGCGGACAGGCTGGCTTCGAGGCTGTGTGCCAAGGCGCCCTTGGGGTAGTATCCCACAAAATTAGGGTTTGCAACGAACGAGGCCATCTTGGGCTCGACTTGCAAGGCCCACACTTTTTCCGGAATGTCTTTGAAAAAATTATTCCTCAAATACGAGGAGCCGCCGTATTGCATTAAGGTGTGCCGGACGTTAAACATCCGGTCTTCATCAATTGACATATAAATACTATGTACGGCCTTGGTTAAATGCCTTCGTAATGAAGGAGGGACTAACCCCCCTGCGCCACTTCTCTTGTCTTCCTTTCCCCCTAGCTTAATACGGCGTGGCTGACGGGGCGTAGGTTGGCGCGGCAGTCGGCTGGTAAGTGGGGGCTGCAGTCGCATAAGCGCTTGCCGTGGCGCTTGCTGTCCCTTGCGTGGAAGAGGCGCTTGCGGTTGCCTGCTGCACGACTATTACCGTCGCAACCGCCTTGCCCTTGGCAGAAGCGATGATGTTGTAGGTGACGGGAGCAGGCGGCGCGGTGAAAACGAGGACTTTAGTCTCACCCGGCGCAACCGGCCCCGTGTTTGCGTTCACCTCGTTAATCACGAAAGTCTCAGTTGACGAGCCGGTGTTCTTGATGGAAATGGACACGCGCTCGCTGGTGTGCACCGTGACAGTAGTTGGGGTCGCCTGCGCCTCGTTCACATCGATGTGCTGCGACTGCGGGTTTATGTTTTGCGAAACGTTTGCAACGCAGCCGGCAACAACAACGCTGAGCGCAACAAGAGCGAACATTCCAAAAAATTGAAGAACCTTTCCGCCGGCCATTGCAATCCCCCCCCGTTGAATTTTTAAAAAACCATCTTATTTGAACGAACTGTATCCCTTGGAGGCGGGTAACGCAATGCACCTTGACGAGCCGCCAACTAAGTGCGTGCCGTGAAAATCACCTCGGACGGCGCTTGAAGAACTCCACTTGCCGCAGGCGCTTTAGCGCCCCGGCGCGGCTCGGGTACGGCCCGCCCAAGTTGCGCCCCGTCTTTTCAGACAGGGCGTAATAACCATCCTTGCGCTTGACTATCATTGCGTAACACCTTTTGAGAAAAAATGGGGGGAAAGCCCCTCCCCCTCCCTTGGTTCAGTTTAAAGCGCCTATGTGCCGCCCCACTGGCACTTGGAGTTGGTGCACGAGCAGCTTAGGCCGTATGCGCCTGCATCGTAGCAAGCGCGGTATTCGCAAGTGGTTGCAACCGGCTGCTCGGCCGCGCTGCGGCAAACTTGCGAGGAACACCCGTCAACCACGCAACCAACTCCCGAGCCGCACGAGCCACCAGTCGAGTATCCGCAGAACGGCCCGGCTGTAGGAAAAGGCGTCGGGGAGGCCGTCGGCAAAGGGCTGGGCGAAGGGAAAGCGCCTATTGAAAACGTGGTTGAGACTACAACTGGATTCGGACTCCCTTGGGAATAGAAATTCGCCTTTGCAGTGTAAGTCCCGGCTGGCGCATGAGAGCTGCTGCAGCTGGTTGTTGCACTCGCGGGCGAATAAACGCAGTTGACGAAGACCGTCTGGTCCCACGAGCGCAAAAGCGCACCGTCGGAAACTTGAATGGGCGCAGGGTCGCAGGCAAAGCACACCCTCCTGCCGCTCTCGTACCTGCAGGGGTTGTATGGCGCGTCGGTCTTCAAAAGCGTGCCGCTTGAGTCGTAAAACTGGACTGCAGAACTGCCGCAGCCGCTTGTTGTTGTAAAGGAAGACTGGCCCGAGGGGACGGAAGCCGTAACCGTGACAGTCTCGCCAGAAGAGTAAGAAAGCTTGTCAGTGCGCAACAAGCCCGGCTGGCCCGAAGGCAAGGGAGTCGGGGTGGGCCAAGCGCATTGGGCGCTGCAGAAGTTGCAGTCAGGCTGGTTGACGGGACAGGCGATGAGGGTGCAAACCGAGACGCAGTGCGATTCGCAAACTTGGGTTGTGCTCCAGTCAAAACAGCCGCCCGGCAGGGAAACGCATTCCTGCACTTGATTGCCCACGCAGCGGCGGTTGTTCGGACGGCATGCATTTTCGCAGGGAAAAACAGCGGGCGTTGCCGACGGGATTGCGACGCAGCGCATCGGCCCGCCGCAGGGAGCGAGGCAGCGGGGAGTCGAGTAATAGCAAGCCGGGCAGTTTGTGCATAATTGCCCGGGGCCGCAGTCGGCATTCGAACTGCACGCAATTGGCGCGGGCGTTGGCTGCGGGTTGTCGAGAACTGCGATTCCCTCCTGCGGCGCGCAAGCCGCTACGAGCTGGCTGAAGAAAGGAAAGGCACGCAGGAAGGGAAGCGACCACGTGCGGTAGAGAAACGCCCTTGGCCGGAAGGACTGCGCCTGAGAAACCTGCGGATAATGGCATGACGCAGAGAAGTAGGAAAAACGCGAAGCGTCAGCCAACAATGCGGAAGCCTGTTCGCCGTCGCCGCAGTTGACCTTGACTTCGCAAAACGAAAGGCCGAAGAAACTATCGCGGCATTCGGGCATTGAAGCGAAGTTCGAGGCCGAGCCAGAGAGCACGCTGCCAAAAGGCCCGCTTGCGGCACCCGGCATCGCACCGTCGAGCATGCAAACGCCCCCGGGCTGCTGGCCGTGAGCAGGCGCGGAGAGGAAGAGGACGGCGGCTGCGAAGGCGAGTAAAGTTTTGCAAACAAATCCAGCCATATGGCCTCCTCCCTGTACCTCTTTTGTCATCACCAGGCTATATTCTTGCAAGAACTTCAATCACCAAGTAGAGCATGAGGAGAAAAAAAGCCCCCACTTTAAGCACGCCGGTTGTTTCCTTCGCGTCCGTCCAGCCTTCCATGCGTATCACCCGAAGTTTTTCACGCCCGCCCCTCCTTACGCAACTTGCCTTTTTGAAAGCCGCTGCCTGGCGACCCTAAGCGAATAGACGAATGCGCCCACCTTTTTTTGAACTGCCAAGTCGAATTGCTTCAACGGCCTGACAACGGGACTGAAAACTTTTTCCATGTCTTCCACCCCCCCTTTTATGGCATAGGGCGGCAAAAAGGGAAAAACTTCCGGGGGGGAATTCTTACCCCCCGGCTCCCCTTCCCACCCGAACAGAGACGACCGCGTACATCTTATGCACTCGTGTAGTGCCCGGACCCCGATTGCCTTGCGGACGTGATTGGCTGCACGAGTTCTGCCTCGTGCATGTAAACCAACGCCCCGAAGCCCATTGCGAGGACCCACTCAACAACTACCGCTGCGCCAACTGGACCGCCGGCCAAAGCCAGCAACAGGACGACCAAGTCGATTGCGGCAGTTGCCATTGCAATGTCGTAGCTCCACGGCTTCTTGCGCCACACCCCGTAGGCCGAGGCCGCAAAGCCTGCGGACAGCAGCGTGCCGGTTGCGATGGCCGCCAGGGTCGCGTCATTCAATCCCGATGTCGTAACCGTAGTGCCAACGCCAAACACGCGCAGTCCCGTCAATGCGAACGCCAGGATTACTGCCAGGACATTGTAAACCGACCTCCAGACCTCTTTAGGCGCCATTCCCTTGTGGGCCGTCCGCCTTGCCACCTTAAGGGAGTTGACGAAGGCGGCTGCTTTTTTCTGCACGCTAAGGTCGAGGTTTTTCAACGACTTGGCAACCGGGCTCAGTCTTCTTGCGCGCTTCGCTTTCACTGCAGCCGCAGGATGGCTTTTGGCCGGCTTGATTACCTTCAGCGAGTTTACGAAAGCGGCTGCCTTTTTTTCAACACGCAAGTCGATCTTCTTGAGCGACTTGGCGACCGGACCCGTCTTCCTCAACTTTTTCATGGCCTTCCCCCCCCCGAAGTTTCAGGAATATAAAAAAAATGAAAAAAAAGACCGGCTTAGCCGGCCTTTTCCCCAACCTCCGCCTCGGAACCTTCCCCGAACTGCGCGCGGACTGCTTCCTTGAACTCGACCCACTCGCGGTTCATCTGCAGGATGACCTGCCTTCGCTCCTCGTTGGTGTTGGCCTTCGCGAAGAGCTTCGCGTCCGCGTCAAGCATCGCCCGCTCAGTGGCGATGAAAGTCGCGTTCACGCCGCGCTTTTCAAGGTGGCCCAAGGCAACTTCCATCCGGCGGAACTGGCCCGTTGCCGTTTCGTTCAGCTCGGCAGCCTCGTTCCCTTTGGCCTCAACGTGACCGCGTCCTTCGTTCAGCTCGGCAGTCTCGTTCTCGTCAGCCTCGAAATGGCCGTTTGCGTCCTCCTTCTCCTCGAAGGACTCGTTCGTTTCGTTGTCCCCGTGCTTGTCCCCACGGGCGTGAAACGACCCGCCCACTCCGGTCACGACAAAGTCGCGCACGTCACCAAAGGCCCTGATGACTACCTTCGTCACACCGTCTATCATTATGGTGATGGTGTGCGTGGCGCCGGCGCTGGCAGAAACGGTCGGCGATGCGCTAGCCGAAGCCATTGCTGAAGCACTGGCACTTGCCGAAGGCGACGGGCTTGCTGTTTGGACGCCGGCGAACACCGAGATGAACGCTTTCTTCACACCCGTGAAGACGAGCACCACGCTGTTGACCACGCCGTCAAAGCTTACGCCCGACTCTACGTTCACCTTGTGTTGCACATCGACATCCTCACGCCCCCGTTCTTTCGCTCCGGCCTGAACACTTGCCGCATGCTCGGCCCGCTCTTGCGCGCCGGACTGCATGCCAGCCGCATGCTCGGCCGCCTCGGCATTGCCGTTGGCCTGGACGTTGGCAACTGCCTGCACGTTCGCACCGTGGCTTACTTCAGCATTGCCACCAGTTACCTTGACAACTGACAGCGCTCCTCCTTGCGCGTTTGCAGACGCGGCGCCGCCCAGGGTCACTTCCGCAGCGGCGAAGCTGCACAACAACGCCAGCATAAGGACACCGGCAATTGCAGAATACTTTCCTATCATCTCATACCCACCTCCCATCAGGTTCCATCAACGCAACGGTGGGTGCAGCGGCAGCCGCATTATGCGCAATTGCATTTGGCTGCCGCCGTCACACCGTCGAAAGACGTTTTCCCCCCTTTATTCAGGCGAATGCTCATTTCACACGCGAGCCAAGGTGGCCCGCCCAAGAGCCAACGCCCTTTCTCACGCGGTAGACTTTCCTGCTGGCCGAATGGCCCAGCCTGCCGGCGGAATGGAACACCCCGCCTGCGCCGCGTTCGAGCCCGCGCTCGAAGTTCTTGAGCGGCTTTCGGGTGGCGCCAATTGCGCTCGCGGCCTTGCCTACCCCCCACTCGGCAGCACGCTCAACTGCCTTGACCTTGCCTGCAGTGTGCACTACTTTTCCAACCCCGCGTTCAACACCGCGCTCCATGCTCTTAAGCGGCTTGCCCACTGAAGCAAGGGAAGTAATGACTGCCCCTGTGCCCTTCTCGACCCCGCGCTCAAGGTTCTTGGCGGACTTTATGCTCAAAGTGCGCCTGACTGCACCCACTCCCTTGCCCACCTTCCTTCCAAGACGCTTCAACGGCTTCATCCACACCAACCTCCTCACTTGGGTTTAACGGCCGGCTGCAACCGGCTTTCCGTCAAACGAGGTTGCGAAAAATAGTTTTTAAAAATGCTTTCTCAAAGCTTGCGGGAGAGGGCCCCGGAAGCTTCAGCAGGCCCCTCCAAGCTTCAGCAAAGCCGCGCAAGGCTGAAGAGGCCGCGGCAAACCCTTTTTTTGGAAAATAAGCCAGATGGCGGCTGCTTACGCTAGGGGAATTTGGAAAAAGCCCGTGAAACAACCGCAGGCAGACAGTCGGGAAAAAGGGCAAAAAAGGAGAAAACTATTGCGTCGCGGCCGCGTCAGTCACGTCAGGCTCCGGAGTCGGCTCGTCGCTTGGGGTGCCGCCATTGGCCAAATCGTCGGCGTAGGTGCCAGTGCCGAAGTCGCCGGCGGAGGGCGAGGCATACATCATGGCCGAGTCGCTTGGGGCCGCGTAGCCGTTTGAGGAAGAGGGGGAAACTGACGCGCCGCCGTAGGCACTCGCACTGCCGTTAGCACCGCCAGTGCACCCAAGCAGCAAGAGGGCGCCAGCCAAACCAAGAACGAGCAAAGCCATCTTCAACACAATCAACCCCCGACACCGAGTTTTACTATATTATGCGGTTAATGCCTCAATTGCTTTTAAACCTTTTACTGACTCCTGCAGGATATTTGGGAGCCATGCATGCGACTGCAGCGGGACCCCCATAACGCAAGCGGTTTCAATTGGCCATGACAGAAGCTTGGCCCGAAGCCGAGGCGCTTGCTGCAACTGACGCGCTTGCAGCGGCGCTGGCCGAGCCAGCTGCCTTCCTCGCCTCGCGCACTGCCTTGAAGAAAGCCATGCCGCCTGCGCGTACGTCCGCGTTCAGCGAACGGAGCTTGGCGCCGCCGTCGGCGTACTGCTTGCCGTCCACGGAAGTGAGGTAAGCTGCCTCCGCGCTTAATGCCGCGTCAATCTTTACCGACGCAACTCCTGGGTTGTCGGCCTCGAGCTTGGCAAACCGCGCCTGCTCGCGCAGGAGGAAGAAGTTCGCCTCCATGTGCTCGTTCTTGCCCTGCCTGCAGTCGTTGAACAGGCACACTTGAATGCTCTTCAAGCCGCTTTCGTCCGTTGCGGAAGCGGAGGCGGAGACCATCGCAGTCAAGTCCGCCTTGACGCCAGCGAGGAATGCGTTAAGCTTCGTCGCGTCAAAACCCTTTGCCGCAAAGTCGTCGGAAACACCCTGCCACTTCGCGAGGACTGCAAGCTCCTGGTTTCCCCGCGCGGCGAAAAACAACTTCTGGGCTGCGAACACGCACTTGCGGCGGGCTTCAACCGCAGCCGCTCGCTGTTCCTTGGTAATGGTCCTTGAATTCTTGTGCAAGGCAAGCCTCGCTTTTTGGGAGGCCTTGAGGAATGCCTTGACGTCCGCCTGGAAAGTGCCCGCGTCTACGTGGGCTTCTGCGTCTGCCTTTAGCTTCGCCTCAGCAGTTGCCAAGTCAGTTGCCTCTGCGGAAGAGCTTCCAAGCAGCGCCGAAATCTCCTCTGCGTTGCAGGAGTGGGCCGCCACGCTGAAGCCGTAGTACCAGTCCCTCCGCTCCTTGATTTCACCCATCATCCCGCCCTTCACGCCACCAACTGCATTGGCAGCTGCGCTGCCAGCCGCGCCGGAGGCGGCTGAAACTGAAGCCGTGGTCGAGGCAACTGCGGAAGCGCTTGCGGAGGGAGAAACACTGGCTGAAATGGAGGCGCTTGCGGAGGGGGAAACTCCCGCTGATGCGGAAGCGCCTGCGCTTACGGAAGCCGAGACCGAAGCGTCGGCGGAAGCTCCGGCAATAAGTTCGCCGGACACAGCCCCCGATGACTGCGCTGCGGCCAAGCCCGTGAAGGCGAGCAGCAAGCCCGCGAGTAGAACAACTGCCAAAACAGACTTCATTTCCAACCACCCCAAAGTAGTCAACAACTGCCCAAAGCGCCGCGCCGGCGCAAACAAGTTTTAATACGCGTTGCTATTTAAGCATTCTTCAGGGTAAAAAAAGCGGCGGCGAGGGGGGCGGGGTTTGAATGGCGGCGATTGTTTTTTTCACCGAATTCGAGGCAACTCTAGTGCTTCTCATTGCTTTTCTCGCCTATGCATACTGGAAACTGTGGAATTACCCGAAGTAAAAAGCTGGTGTTCTTGGCCCTTGTCCTCTTCACTGATTTTGAAATAACCGTTGCAGTTTTCATCGCAATAGGCGGGTGGGCCGCTTGGAAATACTGGCAGTACCCGCTTTGAATACCAATAAATTGCACGCCGGGCCTAAAAGCATTGCGTGAAAAAAGTCTTTTTTCTGACGGCATTCCTTTGCGCGCTTTTGCTAGCATCAGCCGCAGCCAACCCGGGCCCAAAGGACGTTGGCTCAAGCAAGGTGTTTTTGCAGCTCGGATGGGACGTGGACTTCGGCGACTCGCTGCCAAGCTCGTTTGCCCTCAATACCTTCGGCTTCGCCAACAACGCTTTCCAGCGCGCGCGCATGGAATCGCAGGGGAGGACTTACACGCCTTTTACCGACTCGTTTGGCAACACCATCCTCTCGTATTCATTCCAGCCAAGCCAGAGGACGGAGGCGCTTTCGCTCAGGGCTTTTGTTGACGCGAACTACGACGCGGTGGAGGCTGGCTCGCAGACCGAGGCGCAAACTTTTCTCGCCGACAGCCCCTTGACGCAAGGCACTCCGGAAATTAGCGCGAAGGCAAAGGAACTGCGGGCCAAGGCGGCAAGCGACCTTGAGGCAATCGTGTTGATGACCGAGTGGGTGCACAATTACGTCAGCTACGCGGGCTTTGGCTACAACGACAGCCACTTGCCCAACAGCGCGGCTGCAAGAGTCTACGCGAGCCAGTCTGGAAAGTGCAATTCCTACTCGCACCTGCTTATCAGCATGCTCAAGTCCGTGGGCATTCCCGCCAAGTTCGTGGCAGGCTATGTCTGCAGCTCGAACTGCACGCAA
>CAZPDD010000012.1:0-15304 GCA_964585235.1 Microcaldota archaeon
GCGGGGACGCCTCTCGCCGCCTCGGCCGCCCCTAAAGCCGCCACGGCCGCCACCGCCGCCCCTCATTCCGCCGCGCCGCTCGCCGCCAGCGCCACCGCCGCCACGTCCTGCGCCTGCACCGCCTTGTCTTTCAACCATTTTTACCATCACGCACCCATTATTTTCTTCTTCGCAGCGGCAAACATCTCGCCGCCTGCCTTCAAGTGCTTGCCTTCAATCCTTTCCTGCGAAGGAAGCACTTCCTCCGAGAAAGAAACGCCCAAACCCGCGTCAACCGCCCCCTTGAGGGCCGCGTAAAGAACGCTTCCCTTGGTGAGCGATTGCCTGCCGAAGTCCGCAACCGCTTCCTTAACCCCCTTGGCAATTGACTTTTTGGCGACCGCCGCGCCGGTCAGGTAAGCCGAGGGCGTGTTGCACTTTCCGGGAAAGCCGAATTGCTTTTCAAGCGATTTTGACGAGAAGGAAGCGATTGACTTGTCGCCGTCAACTGCGTATTCCACAACTTGGGCGAGCACGAACTTGTTGGTCTTGCGCACCACCAGGCGGGCTTTGCGCGACTTTAGGAGTGCCAAACGCCTCGCGTAGTCGGTGACGCCCTCGCGCCTTCGCCTAAAATGCACGTCGTACAAAGGACCGGTTGCTCTCGTCATTTTTTCACCGTTAAATTCTTGGCGTATTCACGCAACTGGCGCTTGTCGCGCACCACTCCGCCCTTAAGCATCCTGCTTAGCTTGCCGTAAGAGCCGTCCGCAAGCGTGGGCTTGAGCGAGCGCAGGAGCCTGCGAAGCGCGCGGATACGCTGCATCCAACGCTTCTTGTCCGACATTGTCGCCGAACCCGTGCCCCGAATGCTTCCCTGCCCGCGGCTGCCGCCCGTGCGCCTTTTCTTCGCCTCACGCAACCTGGACTTGCCGCGGCCCGTTCCTTTCTGGGCAATCTTGTAGACGATGCCTTCCTTGATGAGAGTCCGCACGTCCTCGGCGGTAAGCGCTTCCTTCGCACGTTTGGCATCGCCAATGCGGATGCGGCTCACGCCAGCTCCAAGCAGGCGGCCTGCAATTCTCTTCACGGTATCCAAAGCCATTTTTAAAAACTCCTTATGCGTTAAGCACCCTCAATCCAGCCGCCTTGGCCTTCACAAGCAACTGCCGCCGCTTCCGTGCGCCAACTGTCGAGGCGAAGCGGACGAGCACGCCCTTGCCGATTGCCTCAAGCTCGGCCATCGAATGAACGAGCTTCTCAGGCAGGCCGCGGGGGTGCAGGTGCCGTTCCTTTCGGGGGGTGCGATAGCCGATTTTAGGGATTGCACCCTGGCCAGCGCGCTGCATACGCTGCTTGTTGTCTATGCCGCGCGGCTTGCGCCAGGCATCGCCAACGCGCTTGTCTATACCGCGGTTTTGGCGTACGAATTTGGGAATTTTCTTCAACATTTTGCCGATTTCAGCTCCATATCTCCTGATTGACTAGCTAAGGTAAATGCCATCCTGGAAGACGCGCCTGTCGCGCCGCGTGATGCGCGCGGACTGGATGATGTTGGCGGCAGTCTGGCCAACTGCCTCGCGGTCCACACCGCTTACGGTGATTTCCTGCTTCTCAACCTTTACCTGCACGCCTGGGACGACCGAAGCACGGCGCGGGCTTTTTTCGCCAAGGAAGTTCTTGACCAATACCTCGCTGCCTTTTGCCTCTATGGTGATTGGAAAGTGCGCGTAGATGACCGTGAGCTTCTTCTCAAAGCCGTGGGAAACGCCGTGCAGCGCGTTTTTGATGTGCGCAGCCACCGAGTTTACTGAAGCGGAGACGCTGCGCCGCTCCTTGAGGCCCGGCAGGGCCTTCACGGCCACTTCGCCGTTGGCTATTTCGACAACTGCGACGCCCGAGTCAAAGGACTTCTCTATTGTCCCCTTTGGCCCCCTGGCAACGAACTTGCTGCCCGAGACTTCAAGCGAAACGCCTTCAGGAATTTTTATCACCGTTCATCACGTTCCCACAAATCTGTAATCGAACCCATTCAGCCCTTTTAGTAAACGAAGCACAGCATGCGGCCGCCCGTGTTCTTTTCCTTTGCCTCGTTGTGCGTCATGATGCCCGCCGGCGTGCTTACTACGAGAAAGCCGATGCCCCTTCCGGGCAGGTAGCGCTCCTCGTACTTTTCCCAGTCGTTCTTCTTGACTGCAAAACGGGGCTTTACTGCGCCGCAGTCGTTAATCCTGCCAACCAGCTTGATTGTGAACTCGCCGCTCTTGCCGTCGTCGACGAACTCGAAGTCGCCGACAAAGCCTTCGCGCTGCAAAAGCAGCAGGACGGAACGGATTATTTTCGAGGCGGGCCTGAGTGTTACCGCGTTGCGGCCGCGGAATTCGGCCATCTTGATCGAGTTCAAAGCGTTTGCGAGGGTATCCATTTTTCCAAAACCTTCTTTTTCACGAAAATCTTTTCTTTCATTCTGATGAAACTTTCAAGGCGACGTGCGCGACTTGCGGGAGCGCACGAAGCCGCAGAAAGTTTCTACATGTACTTGTGGAAGCCGAGCGCGTTGGCCCGTTCGCGGAAGCACTTGCGGCAGACGTAAAGGCCGTACTTGCGTATGAGGCCGCGCACGTTGCCGCAGAACCTGCACTTCCGGTTCCCGCGGTGCTTGAATTTTGTTCGCATTTGCTGCATTGTCAAACCAACCTTTTGATGAAATCCTTATTTTGCATTTGCTTGTCCCGCATTGGCCGCTATTCTGCCGCCTGGGCTTCGCCGAATTTCGCGCCGAAGTTTTTCTCCATGAATTCCCTGGCCTCTTGCTTTGTCGGCCTTTGCCTGACGGGCAGCTTGCTGCGCCTTACCTTGCGCTTTGCGATGCGCGCGCCGGCCTTTTCAAGCGTGAGGCACACGTCAAAGCCCATCATGCCGATTTTCGGGTCGTACTTCATTCCCGGAAAGTCAATGTATTCGCGGACTCCGAAGGCCACGTTGCCCGTGCGGTCGATGCACTTTTGGGGCAGCACGCCTTCGCGCGACTCCACCGCCTTTCGCACCACTTCCATCGCGCCATTGCCGCGGATGGTTGCCTTGACTCCAAGAGGGTCTCCCTTGCGGACCTTGAAAGTCGGGTTGCGGTCGCGCGCGTTCGTGACGACGGCCTTGGCGCCCGAGATGCGCTCGAGCAGCATCTTGGCATTGGCAAGCGTGTCGCCGCCCTCGCCGACGCCTATGTTGAGCGTAACTTTCGACAGGCGCACTTGCTGCATTGGGTTCATTTTTCTAATCAACTACTTGCTTGGCTCAATGGAAAACGAATTGTCGACTACGAAGACGTAATCCTTGCGCGTTACTACGTCGGCACCGGAGACTTTGAGCCTGACTTCGGTTGAAGCGCTGCCCGGACGCTGCAGCACCGTGTCAAGCTCGCCTATTGCGCCGGCGTGCCTGCCCTTGTGGACGTAGCACCGCGCGCCTTTTTCAAGCTTGAGAAAACCGCCGATCTTTTGTTCCGGCACTTCGAGCTTGATCGTGTCGCCGAGCGAAAAGCGGTCTTCCTCGCGTTCTATAAGGGCGGTTCGGCCGTCGTGGAAGGCGAGCTGGATGCGGCCGCCTGAAACGAGCTCCTTGCCGACAATCTTGCAGAGCTTCACGCCCGAGGCGCCTGCGTCAAGCGCAATGGGGAGGAGCTTTTCGCCCGTTATGAGCACGCGGTAGTTTGCCTTGAGCTTGGGTATGGTGACGATGTCCATGAGGCCGACGGGAAAGCCCTCGCGCTTTCGCGGGACCCCGTCAACAAGGACGTCACCGGCCGAGAGGACGGCCTTTGCCTCGCGTTTGCTTTGCGCCAAGCCAAGCACGTCGCGCACCAGGATGAGCAGCGGCATTGCTTCGCTCATGCGGTGGCCGCCTGCGAATGTCTTTTTCAGGTAGCGGTGGGCCTTTCGGCTGATGGCCAGGTGCTTTCCTGCAGCCAGGCGCTTTACGTGCCGTTTTCTTCCATGCAGTGCCATATTTTCAATTCAACTCTATGCCTTCTTTTGTACGCGCTCCAGGGTCAGCAGGTTGCTTGCCTTGAGTGCAAAGGGCTTTTCAGAACCTGCCTGCTTGCGGGCGAAAACGCCCTCGACGAAAACCACTCCGCGGCCGTAGTCGACGGCCGTGACCGCGCCGGTTGCCCCCTTGTGCTCGCCGGACATGACGCGCACGCGGTCGCCCTTCCGGACAAGCGCCGAGCGCTTTTTGAGCTCTTTGCGCAGTTCCCTGCTGAGGTGCGAATTCAACCGCCTGCGGCGCTCGTGCACGCTAGCGGTATAAGCGCGTTTTCTTTGCTTTCTTGGCTGTTTGGTTTTCATTTTTCAGACCACCGAGGAGGCAATTGCAACTACTTTGGGAAAGCGGTCGGCTATTTCTCGGGCGACGCAGCCCTTAATCTCGGTGCCTTTTGGCAACCCAGTGTCGTCGATGAGGGTGCAGGCGTTGTCCTCGAAGCGCACGCGCTCGCGGCCGCGCTTGAATTCTTTCTTCTGGCGGATGATGATGGCGCGCTCTTTTTTCTTTATCATCTCCGGCTTGCCTTTCTTTACCGCCACGATGACCGTGTCGCCAACTCCTGCCTTTGGCTGGCTGCGCAGGCGCGGCTTGGTGCCGAGAACGCCGATTATCTCAACCAGCTTCGCCCCGCTGTTGTCATCGCAGATGAGCTGCGAGCCTGTCGTCAGGGCTTTTGTGATGTGCGCAGGAACTCCTAGCATTCAAAACACCTTTTACGAAATTACCCCAGTGACTACGAACGCCTTTGTCTTGCTTAGCTTGCGGCATTCATCGACGCGGACGGTGAGGCCCTCGCGGACGGAGGCGGCAAGGCAGTCGGGCACGTGCGCGTGCAGCTTGCCGCGGCGCTTCTCGACGCGCTCGTACTTCGGCACTCGGCGCAGGTACGGGATTTCGATGACTGCGGTCTTGCGGGACTTGAGGCTGACGACGCGGCCTACCTTGACTGCGCCGCGCGTCTTGAGCCCCGCGTGCATTGGGCAGCGGTAGTCGCTGCATTCGGTTTTTTCAGTTTTGTTGGCCATGATGACATCAACTTCCCGCAATGCGGGGGGCAACTGCGAATTATCTTATTTTAATCCGGCAAGCTTTGCGGTTCAGAGCTTGCCGAACAGCTTTTTTGTGCGGTCTTCAGGCCGTTGCAACAGCAGCCTGCCGCTTACTTCGACGCCGGCATCGGGGAAGGAGAATGTGCAAGAGACTTTGGGTATTGTCCGAAGCCCTTTCCCGGTATGCAGCACGAACGTGTTCAGCGTCTCGTCAACAATCTTTCCTACAAGCCCGTCAAGCGACTTGTCGGAGGAAAAGCTTATCCGCGTTTCTTCCCCGATTAGTTCGCCGAGCAGGAATCTCTTCCCGCTTGATGACCTGCGGGGCTTGCGTGTCTTTGAGTCCACGAAAACCCACTTCACATGACCGTGATGATTTCGGCAGGGTAGCCCATTGCTATGAGGTACTGGCGCACCTTTTCCCTATGGTCGCCCTGGAGGACGACAAAACCCTCCTTGCAGCTTCCGCCGCAGGCGAGCTTGTGCTTGAGCTCCTTTGTGGTCTTCTCAAGCTCCGCGCCAGAGAGGCCGTCTACTATTGTGACGGGCTTTTTGAACTTCTTTTCCGTCACGTAAACTTTCAGCTTGACCGTGGTTTCCTTTGCGATTGTCGTGCAAGCGCAAATGTCTTTAGGAAGCCCGCATACTTCACAAATTTGTGGCACTTTGTTTCCTCGTTGATGTAATTAAGCTTTAACCCCGCGCAGGCTTAAAAGCGTTTTTATGCGGGCAACCGTCTTTCGAAGCTCTTTGGACTTGACGGTGCCGCGGCCTGCTGAAGAGGCGCGCAGGCTGCCAAGCTCGCGCTCCACGTCAAGGAGCTTTTTTTGCATTTCCTCGACGCCCATTTCCTTAAGCGCCTTCTTCTTCACAATTGCCATTTGCAAACACACCCAACGCTAATCAGAATCGCAAATCATCCCATCAGTATATTCAGGCTGCTGCGGGCAGCGCGGCCTCGCCCGCCTCCGCGGGGGATGCGCCCTCCGTTGCCTCCGCTGCATTCGGCTCCTGCACTACTTGCTTCACTATTTCAACCGGGGCGGCTTCCAAAACCACCTTGTCGGGGAATTTTGTTCCCGGCGGGAGTATGCGGACTGTGATGCCGATTGCGCCGGCCTTGGGATAGGCGGTCTTATGCGCCTCGTTGACGAGCTTCATCAAGTCGCCGCTTTTCTTGAGGTACCCCGAGCGCATTGTGAGGGTCTTTGCCTTGCCGCCCTTGCCGACTATCTTGCCGGCAACGCGGATTTCAACCCCGATGGCGCCCGCGCTTATGACGTCGCGCAATGCCATGCGCATGGACTGCTTGGCGTTGCCCCGCAACTCGATGAACTTGGCAATGCGGTCGGCAACGAGCTTTGAATCAAGGGAGGGGACTGCGACTTCGACGACCTCGATTTGCGGGTTTTCAATGCCGAATTTCTTGAGGTCGGCTGCCAGCTCGTCTATTGCCGTCCCGCGCTTGCCCACCACTATGCCGGGGCGCTGGACTACGATTGTGATGCGGGTTGCGATGGGAGTCTGCTGGATTGTGACGCTGCTTACCCCCGCGCGGTCGAGTTTTTTCTCAAGAAAATCGCGTATGGCGAAGTCGTTGAGCGCCTTTTGGATGAGTTTCTTTTCTGTTGACATCAGTTTTCAAACCCCGTCATGCATCATGCTTTTGCCGCGGCAGATTCCCTGCCTTCTTTTTTCTCGTGGCCGGCCTTTTCAACTTGCCTGCCTTGAGCGGGTTTTTCCGCCGGCTTTTGAGTAGTAGGCTCTTTTGCAGCGGATTCAGCCGGCTTCGGCTCTTTTAGCCCGTCCTGCTTTTTCTGCGAAACCGCCTGGATTTCCTTGACTTGCTTTCCATCTGCGGCCTTGGGCTCGCCGGCTTTTGCCTTTTCCTTGGCTTCTTTTGCCTTTGCGAGCTTGCGGGCCTTTTCTTCAAGCTTGAGCATCGCCTCAGTCTTGCGCTTGGAGGGCTTGAGGCCCCTCTCGCCCACCACGAGTTCAAGTCGGGCGGTCGAGTAGTTGCTCCAAATAGCCTGCTTGCCGTAACCCAGGGTGTTGCTGCTGGCAAAAAAGCGGCGGTAGCGGGGGAACACGTTCTGCTTGTAGGCCTGGGCGTGAAGCACGTAAATAGCATCTTCCTTGAGGCCGCGCGCCTGCGCGTTGGCAAACGCGTTTGCCAAAAGCTCAAGGGCAAGCTTGCACTCGCGCTGGGGAAAACGTCCCTTACGTCCGCCGAGCTGCGACCGGTGGCCTGCGCCAGTGGAATGCTGGCGGTAGCGGATTGGCTTTGCAAAGGAAAGCGCATCCTCAAGCGTCTTGACTGCAACCGCTATGGGCTTGCGCCGGATGGCGTGGCACACTTGGGTGAGGTCCTTATACGAGGCATTGAGGTCGTAGGCCTGGGCTCGGCCGGTCTTGAGGGGGTCGTATTGCGTTGCGTATTGGTAAAGGGACATTTGTATTCACTTCGGTCCTTACTTGAGCTCCACTGTCTTGCTTCCGCGGGTTGCGCCGATACCGGGGCCCGAGTGCTTCACGAGCTTGGTAGTGTGGGCGTATTCGCCAAGCTTGCGGCCGAGCATTTCCGGGACGATGAGCAAGTCGACGAAAGAATGGCCGTTGTAGATGAGGATGTGGGAGTCAAGCATCTCGGGGACGATGACCATTTCGCGGAAGTGCGTCTTGAAGGCCTTTCCCTTCTTCTTGTCTTCGCGGAATTTCTCGAGGCATTTTCGCACCTGAGTGCCCATTCGCTTGAGAGTGCGCCGCGCGTGGCTGGGCACGAGCTTGATGAACTCGTCCAGCGTGAGGCCCCTCACTTCGTCGATTGTTTTGCCGCGGAAAGAGAATTTTCGTGCCATCTAAAATCACTGGTTGCCTTCCTTGCCGCGGTGGGCCTTCTTCCGGCCCGTTGCGCGCGCTGCGATGTGGCCTGCCTTCCTGCCTGGCGGAGTGCCCCTCTTGACGGTCGTCGGCCTGCTGCCCGTGCGGCCGCCGTAGGGGTGGTCAACTGCATTCATTGCGGTTCCGCGCACGCTTGGGTAACGCCTGCCGCGCGCGTGGGCCGCGTGATAGTGCGCGCCCGCCTTCTTGAACGGCTTGTCAAGGCGGCCGCCGCCTGCCGCAACGCCAACTGTTGCAAAGCATTCGGGAGGGAGCGTTATCGTCCGCTTGGAAGGAAGCTGCACCGAAACGACGCCGGTTTCCTCGTCACGGCCGACAATGAAGGAAGTTGCGCCGCCGGAGCGGGAAACGCGGCCGCCGTCGCCGGGGCGCAGTTCGATGTTGAAGACTGAAGCGCCGTCGGGAACGTTGGAAAGGGGCACGATGCTGCCCTGCTTGACTTGGGTGGAGATGCTTCCTTCTGCTGCGAAGCTGCCGACTGCAATGCGGTCGCCAACAGCCACGCCCTCTGCGGCGAGGGTATAGAAATCCTTTCCGCCCGGAAGGAGTATGACTGCAAGGGGAGCCGTCTTGCCCGGGTCGTCGAGAAGCTCAACCACTTGGCCGAGCGACTTTGAGGCGTAGACTGCATTTGGGTAGCGCACCTTGGCGACGAAGCGGTGGCCCGGCGTCTTGAACACGCTGCCTTTTCCGCGCCTTTGCTGCATTAATGGCTTTCCCATGTTAACATCCTACACCGTTCTAGAGAATCTTGAGTTTCGCCGCAACGTCTGCGGCCGCGCCGTTCTTTGAAAAGCGGACGAATGCCTTCTTGCGGCCGTCGGCGGTCACTGCCGTATTGACCGAGCGCACTTTCTCACTAAATTCTTTCTCAACTTCCTTTTTAACCTCGCCCTTGGACGCAGCGCGGCTCACGACGAGCGTAACCATGTTCTCGCGCTCAATCGCGCCAAGGGCCTTTTCCGAAGCAACTGCGTAAAGCACAACAGCCATCAAAAACACCGGTTGAAACTCTTTCACTTTTTACGAATACAACTTCTTGTCCGCCAGTTCCTCGACTGCGTCTTTTGTCCAAAGGGCGAGCCTGCCTGCAACCCCTCCGGGGGCGAGGGAAAAGGCGTCAAGGGAAGTTACTGCAACTGCGTCGACGCCTGCAATGCCGCGCGCGGCCTTTGCGATTCCGGAGTCTTTTGCGTAGATGACAAGTATGCTCTTGGGGGTGCGGTAACCGCCCTTTCTTTTTCCGCTTCGGTGCTTGCGGCCCGCTTCCGCCCGCTCAAGGTCCTTTGACAGGCCGAGCTTCTCAAGCGTTTTTCGGACTTCGCTGGTTTTTTTCAGCGACTCGAAGGAAGAGTCAACTATGAGGGGAAGCTTTGCTTCAAAAACGTGGCCGCGTTTCTTGACGGCCGCCGGGACTGCAGTTGCGGCGATTGCCCCGCGGATTGCTTTTCGCTTTTCCTTCGCGTTTATCTTCTCGACAAGCTCCGTCTGGGGCTTGGGGGGGTGCGCCCGCCTTCCCTTTACAGAGTGGGGGACGATGCGCACGCGGCCCAGGCGCATTCCGGCGAGTTTTTCGCGGGGAAGACGCGAGCGGCCGACGTTGATGCTCTGGCGCGACTCGTGGCGGCGGCCGAAGTAAGCCGCGCTTGTCTGCTGGCCTGCGAGGGGGAAAATGCCTTTCGGCTGGAACAGAAGGGATGCCTGTGCGTGGAATGCGCGCCGGGCGAGGTCGGGCCTGAGCACGGCGTCAAACTGGAACGGAAGCTCCACTTCGCCTATCTTGTTTCCCTGCAAATCAAGAACTTGCGCCATCATGTGCCAGAAACACCCGAGAACTTCATTTCAAGAAACAACCAATTCGCTAAAGCAAAATATTTGTTTGAAACAACCCAAACTTTTTTTTACCCGACGAGCACCGGCGCTTTCAGCGCGGGTGCGTTTACGGTCTTGCGCAGGGCGATGAAACGCTTTGAGGGCCCCGGCACGCTGCCTTTTACAAGCACGAAATCCGCCTTGACTTTCCCGTAGGCCTTAAAGCCCTCTGTTGGCGCCTTCGTGCCTTCGCGGATTGCAAGGACACGCTTGTTGCCGTCAGTGCGCTTGTGAAAGCCGTGCTGGCCAGCGCGTGGGATTGTGTACATGACCTTGCCCTGGCGTTCTGCGCCTATGCTTCCGCCGTGGCGGTGGGCCTTGCTGGCTTTTCGCGTGTTGAGGGAGACGCCAAAGCGCCTTACAACGCCCTGCCAGCCGCGGCCTTGCGTGACTGCAATCGCGTCGACGTACTCGCCTGCCTTGAGCGCGTCAGAGGCGCGGACCTCATGGCCTAGCACGCTCTTTGCGTAAGCAAGCTGCTTCTCCGCATTGCCTTGTATTGCAAGCTCGATTATTTCCGGCGTCTTCTTGCCGATTCCGGCCTTCCATGGCTGCGTGCATGCGAGTAGGCGGAACTCCACGTAATCAGGGGAATTGAATTCCTGCGTGCCCGCCTTCTTGGCGGGAGTGAGCGAGCGCTTTAGCTGCTTCGGGGCATTTTGCGCGTTCAACTGGCCCGAAGCCTTGATGCCGAACGGGGTTTGCCTGTAGGCAACTATCGCGTAGGCGAAAAGAGGGGGGGTTTCAATCACGGTGACGGGAACGGTGACTTGGGTGCCTTGCGTCGGGGAAGTGCTGTCATCCACCATGAGAAGAGTCTGCATCCCTGCCTTGTAGCCTGCGAAGCCGGCGAGGCCGTCGCCCTGCATGTTCCAGTCGCGAATGCGGGGCACTAGGCGCTTTGCGCGGGCGCGGTGCCAGTAAGCCATTGAGCCCCGGCGCGGGCTTTTCTTTCCCATTTAATCAGTCCTGACTTTCTTGGCAATCGGGGGCGTTTCCTTGAACATCACTTTCGAGCCGCAGTAAGGGCAGCGGCTTGTGGCAGCCGCCATCTCCTCCGACTTGAACTTCTTTGAACACTTCCAGCAAACGTATACGCCCATTCAATCAACTCATTGTTTTGTTCCACTTGCGGAAAACTTTTCCGCAAAACCTTTTTTCCCGAACGGCCCCCCGTTCAGAACACGTAGTATACGAGCCACGCACCCATCACCCATGCGACCGCGATTATCGCCGCGCTCTCGACGAGGGAGGCGCCAAGCGAATACTGCGCCAGGAGCACGATGGCGGCCAACGCGGCCAACGCGCCCACCGCGTCATTCGCAAGAAAGACGCCAAAGTCGCTCAGGAACATCGCGGCCAAAAACGCGAGGACTGCGACTGCGACAAGCGGCATGTTGCGCATCGCAAGCTTCGAGCTTACCCAAAAGGTTGCCCCGAAGGCAAGCAACGTCAGCAGGAGCTGGTCTCCAAACAGGAACGCCAACAGGAATACCCGCTAGAAATAATTAAAAAGCAAACTATAAAAGACCAGCGGGTTCAGGGTGCGTGCGAATACTCGCGCTTAATGTCGTTCATTAGCCGCAGCGCGCGGTCTTGGACCTCAAGCGCCTCCTTGGAAAGCTCATCCATGTGCGTCTTGAACTCCTCGACCGCTTTTTTGTCAAGCACCGCCTTTTTCTTCGAGAGCATGGCGAGCTCTATCTGCGAATAGAAGTTTTCGGCAACAACGCGGGCGCGCTCGCTCTTCAGAGCGAGAATGTCGCAGTCAAGCGACAACAGCGCGATTCGCTTGTTAAGCAAATCGCTGTAGTACTTGTTCGAACCAAGGTAGTGAGCGAAGTTGTGGATGCTCCTTACAAAAAGCGACAATTGCTTTGGCTGGGTAGGCAGGTAGCCGTACTTGCTCGCAATCTCCTTCGCAATCTTCTCACCAATTTCCATCTGCACCACGCTATGCATTTACGCCTTACTTGAATAAAACAGCTTTGCTTGGGAAAAAAGCCTCCGGCGAGAATCGAACTCGCGGTTTCCTGCTTACAAGGCAGGCGCTTTACCACTAAGCCACGGAGGCACAAAACTTTTTTGTGCGGCAAAGGCAATAAAACCAGCGCGCCGCGGCAGGCAGCCACAACTACCCCAATTATTTAATCACCCGCAAGTAGTTGCATTCCGAAAGGCTTAAATAGTCTTATTTACTCAATAGTAGTAACTTGTTTGAGGTGGTAGTGTGCTGAAGTACGTCGTTTATGCTTTCATGGCCTTGCTTGTTGTTGCCGCAGTTGCGGGCTTTGCCCACGCCGACTCGCCTTTCAACCTGCAGAACGGCCGCATCGTCAACACGCCTTACGGCCAGGATGTTGTTTACCGCAACCCTGCAACCAACAGGAACTTTTACAACTCGCTCAATTCCTACGCCAAGTCGAACGACGTTTCGCAAATCTGGTCTGAGCAAATCAACATGGGCGGGTCGAAATACCAGGGAACTGGCTATTTTGAAAAGGGCTATTACTACGACCCGATTCGCCAAAATCAGCAGTACGGCTGGGTCTTCCACCACACCGACGGCTACTCGCAGCCCGCTACTACGGTTGCACAGCCGCAAGTGTCTAACATTCCTTACCAGCCTGCAATCACGCTTCCGGCCCCTTCACTTTCCGTTCCTGACACGCAGCCGGCTTACGCGCCAAGCGGCCCCGCGTATGTTCCAAGCGGCTACCCGACTGCTATGGTGGGCACGCCTTCGCTTTACGACAGCAACTACGGCACCGGCAACGCCATCGTGCGCATCAACAACGACTTCACAAACTACGGCAACATAAACTACGGAAGCATCAACGTGGGTTCGTACGACGGCAACGGCTATGGAGGCTACGGCGGATGCGGCTATTACTGCTACCCGTCTTACGGCTACGGCGGATACGGCAGCTACTACAACCCCTGCTGCAGCTACGGCGGATACGGCAATGCCTACACATTCGGCTACGCGAGGCAAATCAACCCCCAGTCGTTCGGAACTGCCTATTACACGTCCTGGGGCTCGTAAGTTTTTTCCCAAATTCTCTTTTCATTTTCGCAGCCGGGGCTTTTTCTTTCAAAGCATAGGGCGTTTAATTCCTTTACTTGACTAGTGAATTGCATATGCTTGGCGCTAATTTCTTCAAGAGGCTTTCACGCGGGCCGCAGGTCGTGCTGCCTAAGGACGCGGGGGCAGTAATTGCCTATTCTGGATTACAGGGCGGCGACCGCGTTGTCGACGCCGGCGCTGGAAGCGGCTGGCTCACCGTCCGCTTGGCAAGCTTGGTCGCGCCGGCTGGGAAAGTTTTTTCCTACGAGTGGCGCGAGGACTTTGCAAAGTTGGCTCAGAAAAACGTGGAAAAAGCGGGCTTGCAGGCGGTTGTTGAAGTCAAGCTCAAAAGCATTTTTGATGGGATTGACGAGCAAGAAATCGACCTCGTGTGCCTTGACTTGGCGGGCTCTGAAAAAGCGCTGGCACATGCTTTCGCCGCGCTCAAGCCCGGCGGCGTGGTAGTTGGCTTTCTGCCGAATGTCGAGCAGGCAAAGGCGTTCGTGCTTGAGGGCGAGGCCCTTGGCTTTTTGCACGAGCGGACCATTGACGTTTTGGAGCGCGAGTGGCTGGTGCGGCCGCATGGCGTGAGGCCCGCGACAACCGGCCTGATGCACACGGTGTTCCTTTCATTCTTGCGCAAGCCCGTGCAAAAATAGGCTTTTATTCGGCCGGTGCCTTTGTTTTCTCGTGAAAAAACTTGTTTTGTTTCTTGCAGCAATTCTTTTGTCTTCACTTGTGAGCGCGCAGGTTCAAATCTCGGCAAGCTGCATGCCAAAGGACATTTGTGTAACCACTGGAACGCAGCAGGTCCAGGCAAGCTATTCGCCCGCGCGGTCTTTTTCCTCCGGCTTTTCTTACGCACCCACGACGGGGAGAGTCATTTCCGTACCAGGTGACCCGCGGGCCGGCCACGTGCACGCGGGAATTGACATTGCCAACAGGCAAGGCACGCCGGTTATAGCCGTTGCAAGCGGCGTTGTTGACGGGGTAATTCAAAACGACTTGGGTACTTGCGGCGTCGAGGTGACAATCGCGCACGACAACGGCTTGCGCACGGTTTACTGCCACCTGCAGATTGGATCGGTCAGGGTTTCACGCGGCCAGCGCGTGTCGGCTGGCCAGCAAATCGGCGCAATTGGCAATACAGGCAATGCAAAGGGCGTGCCTGGACAAAATCAGTTCCACCTGCATTTCGAAGTAAAGCGTGGTCACGGTACGCACTACAACCCGTGCGACTTTTTCGCCTGCAGCCGCGGAAGCATCTTGTCCTGATTACTTACGCGAGCCCTCGCTGGGCGTAGCGGCTTTCCTGCGCCATTACCGCAGGCGCGTAGCGCAGGGTTTCAGAGGGAATGTCCTTTCCGTCGATGTAGGCGCGTGCGCGGCCTGGGCCGCCGTTGTATGCGAACAACGCGAGCTTTTCGCTGCCAAACCGGTCAAGCTGCAGCCGCAGGTACTTCGCGCCGCACAACACATTTTTCTCCACATTGTATACATCTTGTTTGCTAGCTATGAAACTGCGGCAAGCGGATAACGCGGTTGAGGCAAGCAACTGCGTCAGGCCGATGGCGCTGGCGCCGGACACACTCTCTGGATTGAAGCCGCTTTCCTGGTTTATCAAGCCGCACAACAACGCGGGCTTGACGCCGGTCTGCTGTGAAGCCGATAGTATGGCGGCATTTATTCGGTCGGCAGTGACGCCGGCGGGATATTTCCTGTTGCGCGGGGCGCAGTTAACTGAACCGCTGTTTTTAGAAAACAGATAAGATGAAGTTTCCCTAGCCGGCCTGCCTTGGGAAGACTGGTCTAGGGACAGTTCGCCGTGGAAGACGGAAATGCCGTTGAAACCTGCTTGTACCGGCTGTGCTTGGGCGAAGATGGCCGCCATTGAAATGAGAAACAAAACAGCGGCAACGGCAAAGCGCATGAGTTCCTTTCACCGCCCGCCGTATTAAAGCTTTTTCGCGCCGAGCTTGGGGTGGCCCACCACGCCTGCGGCGAACAAGTGGCCTTTCACGCGGGAAAGGCTTTTTTCGTGGGGCGGCTCTAGCAGCCGGTAGTGCCTGACCTGGTCAAGTGCTTCCGCAACGAACCACAACGGCTCGCCGGTCGTCATCCAATCCCTTTCGTCGAACCGGCCCAAGTCAATCGGGACCGAATACTCGCGCAATCCCTTTTCGCCGGCTAGGTTGTAATAGTGCTCGAAGTAAGACATTACAAGTTCCCTCAGGCTTTTGTAGACGGGGTCGCGGCTGCGCAGGCCAGTGAACTTGGACTTGGCGATGCTGCCCCACCTGCCATCTTGTTTGAATACTGCAAGAACGTGGTCCTCGTCGCGCACCACCCGAAGGTCAACGAGCAACGGCCTCTTTCCGTGAAAGCGGAAGGC
>CAZPDD010000013.1:0-13714 GCA_964585235.1 Microcaldota archaeon
GTTCAATGAGCATTGAGGCGCGCTCAAGGTCGGCTAGAAACTGTCCGAGAGTTGGCGCGTCCTCGTCGTACTCAAGGCCGTATTGTTGCACTAGGCTGTTCAAGTCCGCGTGGTTTACTTTAACAAGTATTTCAATGTTGCCGGTCTTTTCGGGAAGGGAGAGGAAACGCGACGCGAGTGTGCCGCGCAGCTCGTCGAAAGGAATTTGGAAATTGTTGTCAAGCACAACGCGGTTTAGGTCTATGCTGGTGCGGACGCGCAAGTCCCGGCCTGGGGAAATTACGGAGAAGGAGGCGTAAGGCTGGACGGGACCGTCAAAACGCGCTAGAGGGTAGCCCACGTTCACCGCACTTGCCCAAGTGCTTTCAACGCTTGCAGTTGGGGAAAGTTCGCTGGCTTCCAAAACTAGCTGGGAAGGCTGAGAGGGAAAGAATTTGTATGGGTCGTCGGGAGTCGGGGTTGATGATGGCGAGCCTGATGCTCCGGCGGAAGGCAAAGCGCTTGCAAAGGGATTTTTGGCCTGCCCGCTTTCCTTAAGCAGCGCGCCGGCGGGCTCGACCCCTGCGCTTTTCTCAAGCCCAAGGAGCTTTTCGTTCGCTTGCGAAAAGCGGCCTTCAAGGGAAAGCGAATGGTCGAAGAGCGCGGGCGCCAGCAGTGTCAGGATTGAGGAATAGCTTGCGTGTTTTGCATCGGCGAGGTTGGCTGCCCGTTTTAAAATCGGACGGTAGAGGGAAGCGGCTTCAAGGCGGGACTCTAGCGGGGATGTTTCGGAAAGAAGGGAAGATAACTGCTGCCCTGCAACGTCCGAGTCGCCTGCGAGGAAGCGCAGTTCGCCAAAAGCGCTTGCAATTTCCGCTGCGGCGGACAATCGCTCCTCTGCCGGCAGGGGCGAGGAAAGCAATTCGCTGAAGATTCGCCCAAGGGAAGCTGCTTCTTTGGTCGCTAGGCCGTAGTCGGCAACCGCCAGCATTACGGGCAACAGCGCCTGCTCTTCATTGCTTGTTGATGCGGGGGAGGAGGTGAAGAAAAACGGCGGGAAGGAAGAGTCCGGAGATGTGGAGGGGGAAGCGGCGCTTGCGGAGAAAGAGCTTGATGCCGACGCGCCGGGCGGAAGGTATGCGTCGGAGGCGTGCACCAAGGGGGACTGCGAGAGAAAGCGGGCGTTAAAGGAATTCGCGGCCACAAATTGCGTTGAATGGGGCGTTGCGCCGAAGTTGTTCTGCAGCACGTAATAGCTTGAGAAGTTGAGCGAGGAATTGCCCTTGTTCGTGACAGTAGAGTTGTCGGTAAAAGAGCCGTGAAGGAGTTGGTAGCTGCGGGAGATACCAAGTTCGCTCCCGCCTGCTGCGAGGGAATAGTTTTCAACAACTGTTTTTGGCAAGGGAGTGGGGGTCGTGGCCTTGCCGGGGCCGCCTGTCCGATAATATGCCAGCAGGAGCAAGAGGGCTATTGCAAGCAGGGCGATTGCTACTTCCCTCCTGCCGAGTTGAGGCTTGGTGTCGGGCACGTGTTGTTTACTCCGCAATGCAATAAATTATTAAGTATTGACCCGCCCCAATAGAGTATCACTGCTTTTAGGTGAAAAAAGCTTATGGCAACAATGACTATTCCGGCTCTCGTCGAAGGCGGCAAGGCAAGCGCAGCCCCGCCCCTCGGCCCGGCGCTTGGACCAAGCGGCGCGAACATCGGCCTTGTGATTGCCGCCATAAACGAGAAGACGAAGGACTTTGCGGGAATGAACGTCCCCATCAAGGTCGTAGTTGACAAAGGGACGAAGGAATTTACTATCGAGATTGGCACCCCGCCTGCAAGCGCTCTCATCAAGAAGGAGCTCGGCCTGAAGGAGCCGGTGAAGGAAGAGGCTGGCGTCAAGGGGAAAAAGACAATCGGCAACCTGACGATGGCGCAGGTGAAGAAAGTCGCGTTGATGAAGAGAAGCAACTCGCTTGCAAAAACTGTGAAGACGGCTGCAAAGGAAGTGATGGGCACGTGCCTGTCTCTCGGCGTGACTATCGAAGGAAAAGACCCGCGCGAGATGCAAAAGACAGTTGACTCGGGCAAGTACGACGACTTGCTCAAGGAATAACTCTCTTTTTAAAAACAAGCCACCCAGTATTATTGGGATAGTTCGTGGTAACGAAACTCAAAGTCTATCATTTAAATCCAAAGGTCGAAGGGCGGCCGAAAATAGACCTTATCGGAGTTGATCATGGGGGGCCATTGGTTAAAGCGTCGGCAAGTCACGTAAATTACCTTAGCGACTTCTTGGGCAAATATACCGGGAAGCTGTTAGTCGAGGCAAATTTTGCCGATATAAACGTACTGGGCGACGACAGCGTAATCCCTGAAAACCACAGAAAGTCAGCTATCCCAATTGAACACGAGGATATACTCGAATTGGCACACGCAGCGGATAGCAAAATTACAATTGAAACAGCCAAAATTGAAGAAAAGATTAGGCAAAGAAACCCTACGGAATTTGACAGAAAAAAAAAGGAATGGGTCAAACAACTTGCTGAAGCGTATAACAGACCGGACGAAATCAAGGAGCTTGAAATTGTCAGAAACCCTGAAAAAATCGCGAAAAGATATTCTCCGGACGACCCTCGCTTTAAATATCACGGGTTTATACGCAACGTTCGAAGTGTCCTAATGGCGGGCAGGCTGCTCAAATATTCACGCGAACTGAATGAACCGATTGCCTTGGTCGTCGGAATAGGGCATGTAAGCCAGATACACCATTTCATCGAGAGGCCTGATTTTGCAATCAGATATCTTAACGCCATAAGCAGAAAATTTTCCCCGGAAGAATCGCTCGTAATTCAAAAACACATAGACGCCGCAAAAAAGGAATTCTCACTGCTGCTTGAATGAAACGTACGGCTCAAGATATCGACCCCCGGTATTCACAATTCGCTCAAGGCGGCCGAGTGACCCCTCCCAAGACAGGAAATGTTTCGAGAGGCTAAAAACGAAATAAAAAGGGATTTAAAGCCTTTGGCGGCTTAATTGTTTCACTTGTTCTCCCGCAAACACTGCATTCTCGCAGGCGAGTATTTGCAGTAGGGGAGTTGAAGCTTATGGAAAAGAAGGTCCTACAGAAGGCCGTAGAGCAGGTGCTAGCCGACGGCAAGGGAAAGCGCAAGTTCGTGCAAAGCGTGGACTTGGCGCTGAACTTCCGCGAAGTTGATTTCAAGAAGCCCGAAAACAGGCTCAACGCCGACGTCATTTTACCCCATCCGCCGCGCAAGGAAAAAGTGGCGGTATTTGCCGACGGCCAGCTCAACCTTGATGCAAGAAACGCCGGCGCGGACATTGCGATTACCGCGGCCGATATTCCTTCTTACGCAAGCGACAAGGTAAAGCAAAAGGCGCTTGTGCAGTGCTCGATTCTCTCAAGCCCCCAGCTCATTGCACAGGTGGGAAAAGCACTTGGCCAGGCGCTCTCGTCAAAAGGAAAGACGCCCAAGCCAATCATGCCGAACGCCGACCTGAAGCAGTTGATTGAGCGGACGCGCTCGACTATTTCAATCCGCTGCCGCGGAAAATACCTCCCGACCGTGCACTGCATAGTCGGAAAGGAGGGCATGGAAGCCTCCGACATTGCCGACAACATCCTGATGGTTCTTGAAACAGTCGAGAAAAAAATTCCGGAGCAGAAAATCGCCTCGCTCTTCGTCAAGACGACGATGGGCAAGCCCGTGAAGATTACACTGTGATGAGAATATGCCTACAAAACAGCAGAAGATAAAGGCAGTTGAAAAGACCAAGCAGCTGCTGGCACAATATCCCGTAGTGGCAGTTGCGACCCTCCAGAGCCTGCCTTCGCGCCAGTACAACGCGATCAAGAAGAGCCTGCGGGGAAAGGCCGAGCTTGTTGTTGCACGCGCTACGCTTTTGAAGAAGGCAATTGACGAAGGAAGGCCCGAGCTAAAGGAGCTTGAGGCCAAGTTCGAGGGAAGCACCGCGCTTTTGCTCACAAAACAGGGGCCTTTTGAGTTGATGAGAACGCTCAAGCTCAGCAGGTCGAAGACTGCGGCAAAGCCGGGCCAAATTGCGCCCGTTGACTTGGTTATTCCCGCCGGCGAAACCAACCTTCCCCCCGGCCCTGTTCTCACCGAACTAAAGGCAGCGGGCCTCAAGGCCAAGATAAAGGGGCCCAAGGTGGTAATTGACGAGGACGCGACGGTTGCGAAGAAAGGAGAGCCCATAAGCGACGCGGCTGCGAAAATCCTCGCCAAGCTAGGCATCCAGCCGATTGAAGTGGGAATGCGCATCACCGCAGCTTGGGAAGGCGGGAAAATCTATGACGCAAGCGTGCTTGACGTCGACGAGGACGCTTACTTCGAGAAGTTCAAGCTCGCCTACACTCAGGCAGTCAATTTGGGGGTTGCCGCAGCTGTTTACAACGAAGTGACCACCCCGCTCATAATTGCAAAGGCGGTCCGTACTGCGAATGCAATTAACAAGCTCGTGGGTGAAAAGACGGGTGCGCCTGCGGCTGTTGAGGCAGCAGGCACTGAAGCGGCAAATGAGCCCCCGGCTGCACCTGCTTAGAATGGGGGGCCCGACCGCAACAGTAATATTCTTTCAACAACACTTGAAAATGAGAAAGAGGGGATTTGGATGGAATATGTGTACGCGGCTTTGATGCTGCATGATGCGAAGAAGGAAATCAGCGAGGAAAACGTGAAGAAAGTCGTTTCAGCCTCAGGCGCGGGCGTTGACGAAATGAAGGTCAAGCAGCTCGTGGCGGCCCTTGCGGGCGTCAACATCGAAGAGGCAATCAAGCAGGCTGCAGCGGCACCCGTTGCCGCAGCCGCACCTGCGCAAGCCGAAAAGAAGGAAGAGAAGAAGGACGAGGCAGCCGGCGAAGAGCAGGCAGCAGCAGGCCTGGCCGCATTGTTCGGCTAAGCTCTCTCTTTTTTCCCTTATTTTTTCTTTTTCTAATTTTTTATTTTATCTCTTTTAGTTTCTGGTCGGAGTAAAATTTGGGCGCAGTGCCTGACTTTCATTCCCTGCCCGAATACCATTTCTCGTATTGGCTATGGTTGCCGACGAAGTGAATGCGCTTCACGCGGTTTTCGTCATCCTGAATGAAAGCGATTCGGTAGCCACCGACCTCCTCCACCCTATAGCGCGAGGAATGCAACCCTCTTGCCGGAAGCGTTTGCTTCATTTGATCGAGTTTCGCCTGAATCCGTCCCTGAACCGCGCGGTCGAAATCCTTGAAGTGCCGGTCCCAGCCCGGCTTGAACTCAAGCAGGTAGCTGCTTAATTCCAAATTCACTCACCGGTACTTGGAAAGGGCTTCGGACTCGGACAAGTATTTTTTCTTTGCGCGCCGCATCTCGCCCTCTTCCTGCGAGAGCTTCGCGGCAACCATTTTCTCCTCAACTTCCTGCAGGTGCGCAATAAGGTCAAACTCCATGCCAAGTTTCAGCACTCCCGCCCGTAAGGCCTCGGAACGCGTTCGGAAGTAACCTCGGTCAACGAGTTCCCCAAGCACCCCTTCAACCATGCCGTCAAGCCTGACAACCGCTTCCACTTAAATCACCTACAAATAACATACAAACGCAGGTATTTAAGCCTACTTCTAGTGGGGCTAAGAAAGCTTGGCTTGCTTCACAGTTTGCAAGCCTACAGCTATGGGAAATGAAGAAAAAAGAGGCTGTGTCTGCAGTTATGCCTTAGCTTGCCTGCGAATTGCCTTGCTGAGTGCCCGGGGCGATGCGCGCGCGGGGCGTGTTGATGGGCGCGGTGATGCCAAGCGCGAAGGCGCCGAGCGTGCCGACTGCGCCGTTGGTGTAGGTGATTGCGGTGACTGCCTCCTCGGCTACTGCGTTGGGGAGGCGGCCTTCCTTCTTGTAGTTGTCGAAAAAGTCCTTGGCCTTCTTTTCGTTCTCCTCTTCCCAAAAGAGCACGCCTGCGACCGTGATTTCAGCGACTCCGGGCCCGTAGTGGGTCTTGGCAGTATAAGGGATTTTCAGCGTTTTGCGGTCAAGCTCAACGTCACCAATGGCGAGGTCCATGCGCATTTCCGCAATGGGCTTTGACTCCATGAGCTTAGCTTCGAGCTTTTCAACGCGACCGCCAACCAAAACCATTTCAAAACACCCCGGAAAGTAACCGTTAATGGATAAAATTGGGGCGGAAAACGGTTAAAAACCCCTTTGCCGCACACCCCGGCTCAGACGTCAAACCCCTCGCCGGGCTTGAGGAGGACGGGTTGCGTCTTCGTGCTCGCCTTTACCCGGCGGGAAAAGTCGCCGAGGTCAACCCGGATTTGCGCGAAAGTGTCGTAAGTCATTGGCACGACGTACTTGGCGCGCATTGTCTTGAGCGCCTTTACTGCCGCGAGCGAATCCATGCAAAAAGTCCCGCCAATGGGCAGGAGGGCCACGTCAACGTCGTAGTCCACCATGCCGTAATAGTCGTAAGTGTCGCCCGCGAAGTAGATTTTCTTGCCCTCGCCGGCCACTATGTAGCCAACTGCGTTTGCCGACTGGGGGTGGCGCGCGGGGACGACTTCGATGTCAAGGCCGTTGAGGACAAACGAATCGCCGGCAGAGGCGCTCACTGCCGAGCGGGCTGGAATGTTTAGAAGCGCCAGGCTTTCCTCGGGAGCGATGACGTGCGCGTAAGTCCGCGCCACTATGGAGTTGACGTCAAAGGCCGAGCAGTGGTCGAAGTGCTCGTGGGAAATGAAAACCATGTCGCACTTTCTGATTTTTTCCTGGGAAATCGCGGGAGGTACCAGGCGCTTGACCTGCTTTGGGCCCGCGTCAAACCACGGGTCGAAGAGGACCATGCGGCCATTGATTAGGAGTTCGAAACTCGCGTGCCCAAGCCAGCGGATGAAAACCATTTGCGGCCAACTCCTGTTAAAACCCTATTTGGCTTGCGGTATAAATAAGCGTTTTGCTTTTAAGCTTGGGAAGTGGCTCTAGTGGCGCTAAGGCTTTACAACACTTTGACGAAAAAAGTCGAGGAAATCAGGGCGAGCGACGGCAATGCCGTGCGCTGGTACGCCTGCGGCCCCACGCCCTACGACTACGCGCACATCGGCAACTTCCGCACTTACGTCTTTGAGGACGTTTTGCGCAGGTACCTGGAGTACTCAGGAATGCGCGTCAGGCAGGCGATGAACCTGACGGACGTCGATGACAAGACAATAGCCGGTGCGAAAAAGGCGGGCGTGCCGCTTGCGCAGTATACTGAAAAGTTCGAGCGGGCATTCTTCGAGGACTTGGAAAAGCTGAATATCGAGAAAGCCGAGCATTACCCCAAAGCTACCGAACACATCCCCGAAATGGTCGCGCTCATTGAAAAGCTGCTTGAAAAAGGCATTGCCTACAAGGGGGCGGACGGCAGCGTCTATTACAACGTGCGAAAGTTCAAAAGCTATGGAAAGCTAAGCGGCCTCACGCTCGGGGAACTGAAGGCCGGCGCGAGGGTGAGCCACGACAGTTACGACAAGGAAAACGCAAGCGACTTTGCGTTGTGGAAGGCTTGGGACGAGGCGGATGGCGACGTCCATTGGCCTGCGCCCTTCGGTAGGGGCAGGCCGGGATGGCACATCGAATGCAGCGCAATGGCAGCCAAGTACCTGGGCACGCCGCTTGACCTGCACGCAGGCGGGGTTGACCTGGTGTTCCCGCATCACGAGAACGAAATTGCCCAAAGCGAGGGGGCGGATGGAAAGAAATTCGCGCTCCATTGGGCGCACTGCGACCACCTCGTGGTGGACGGCAGGAAAATGAGCAAGAGCCTCGGGAATTTCTACACGCTGCGGGAAGTGCTGGCAAAGGGGCACACGCCAGCGGGAGTGCGGTGGCTGCTGCTGGCAGGGCATTACCGCACCAAGCTCAACTTCACTTTCGAGGCACTCGAGGACGCCGAAAATACGGTCAAGAAGCTCGCCAACTTCGTGAAGGAAATGAAGGGGGCGGCTAAGAAAGGCGGCGCGGGAAAAGGGACGGAGGTTGAAAAAATCATTTCAGTCGCAACCGCCGGTTTTGGGAAAGCCATGGATGACGACCTGAACACGCCCAACGCGATTGCGGCAGTCTTCGAACTCGTTCGGGAGGCGAACAAGCTCGCTTTTGAAGGCAGGATGTCGAAAAAAGGCGCTGTCGAAGTCGTGGCGGCGATGGAAAAGTTCAACAAAGTCCTCGGGATTCTTGAACTAATTGGGGAAAAGAAGGCCGGCGGCGAGTTGAAAAAGTGGGTGGAGGAGAAAATCCGCGAGCGCAACGAAGCGCGGTGGAAAAAGGAATTCGCAAAAGCCGACAGCATCCGCGAAGAACTCGGAGAGAAGGGGATTGTGCTGCAAGACTCCCCGGAAGGGACGAAATGGAGCCTCATCTGAAGACCGCCGAAAAAATTCAATAGCCATCAAGTTTCCTGCGGCCTTTTTTCAAGTGCCACGCGCCAACCACGCCCAGGCAGAGGACGGCAATCCCGAGGGGCCAACTGTCCTGTACCATCACGGCAAGGCCGCTAAAAGCCCCGGACAACGAAAGGGCTTTTCCACGGGATGCGTCGCCAAGTCCGGCCGGGGTTGCTTCTCCGGCGCCGGAACCAACTTGAATTGCCTGCGAACTTGCAGTTGAATCGCCCTCCAAAGGCGTTTTTGGCCCTTCTTGCCCAAGCGCTTGGCTCACCGCCTTGGCTGCGGCGCCGTCGTCGCCTCCGCTTTCCTGGGCAGCACGCACTAGTGCGCCAGCCAGTTGTGCAGCGGGGGACTGGGTGTTTTGAAGCAAGGCAAACTGCCGTGCAGCATCGATGAGCGACTGCTGCTGCGGGAATGGCTCGAGGCTCGCGTCAACAACCACGCCGTCCTCGCGCTGCTCAGCCGCCGAAGGCACTGGGAGGGCTTGAGAACCGCCCATGGGCGCAAGGTAGAAGACCGGCAATTGGCGCGAGAGGGTTGAGACGCGTTCGTCGCAGGCGCCTTGCTTCACCACGCACTCGAGGTCGAAGAAAACGGCGTTGTAGCGGTTGGCGGAAGAACCGTCGAGGCCCTTGAAGAAAACCCACGAGCCGTCGCGAAGGCCTTTTACGCGCACGTGCACGATTACGTGCCCGGAATTGAAGTTCGTGAGCGACGCCGGGGGGATTGCGAAGGAAATGAATGCCGAGGACTTGTACTCGCCGCCGGGAACGAGCTTCTCAAGCGAAAAGTCCGTCTGGACGTCGACGAGCTTGTCGACTTCGCTGGACTTTGAAGTGAAGGACTGGCTTGTCTGCGAGACTGCGGCGGCGAGGGAAAAGGCCAGCGCGAGGAACGCAAGGGCGGAAAAGGTTTTTTTCACGAGAATCCTCTAATCCCCTGCAGCAATAAAAAGCTGCCTTCCCCCCTAGGGAAGGCAAAAAGAAAAAGGAGGAAAAAAAAGTAAAGTAGGGGGCTTTACTCGTACTTGCCCCTTACAAAGCCGCTGTCCGTGTGTGCAACGCTGGAACGGGTGTCCGTGTAGGTCAGGGACACGGTAGTTGAGTCAATCTGGCTGCCCGTAGTACCCGCTGCGACAAAGGACGTGAAAGTGCATGTCGTGTTCTGGTTCGCGGCAAGCGAGGTTGGCGTGCAATTGACTACGCCGCCTCCGGACATGTTTACGCTGTTTATTGGGCCGCCGATCTTGTTGTTGAGGACTATTGTCAAAGTTCCTGCAGAGGTGATTTTGAAGTCCTGGCAAATGAAAGCGGCGAAGCCTCCGCATTGCTTCTCGCCAGAAAACTTGGATGGGTTGAAAATACCGAAGTACCAAAGCGCGCCTGCGATGATGACAATGGCCAGGATGGCCCAGCCGTAAGTGACTAGATACTCAAGAGCACTTTGCCCTCGCGCGGAATTGTTAGACATTTTTACCATTTTAACCAAACCCCCTGCTACTCGTACTTGGCACGAACGAAGCCGTTGTCGACGTGGGCAACGCCGGAACGAGAGTCAGTGTAAGTCAATGAAACCGAAGTCTGTTCAACCTGGTTGCCCGAAGGTGCGCTTGGGACAAAACTGATTATGGTGCAGGTGGTGTTCTGGTTAGCCGCGAGGGTAGTTGGCGAGCAACCCACTTGGCCGCCGCCGGATACGTTTACGGCGCTGATGAAACCGCCGACTTTGTTGTTGAGGACTATGGTCAGGCTGCCGGTGGTGTTGACCCTGAAGTCCTGGCAGACAAACGCGCTGAAGCCACCGCACTGCTTGTCGCCGGTGAATTTTGAGGGGTTGAAAATGCCGTAGTACCAAAGCGCGCCGGCTATGATGACAATTGCCAGGATGGCCCACCCGTAAGTAACGAGGTACTCTAGGCCGGCTTGCCCGCGCTTGGTGCTTTTGGACATTTTCATTAGCCCACAGTTTACTCGTACTTGGCGCGCACGAAGCCGCTGTCCGTGTGCGAAATTCCGGAACGGGCATCAGTGTATGTCATTGACACAGTAGTCTGCTCAATTTGGTTGCCCGTAGTACCCGCTGCGACAAAGGACGTGAAAGTGCACGTCGTGTTCTGGTTCGCGGCAAGCGTGGTTGGCGAGCAGCTGGTTACGCCACCACCAGACATGTTTACGCTGGTAATGGAGCCACCGACCTTGTTGTTAAGAACTATTGTGAGGGCGCCGGCCGAGCTTATCTTGAAGTCCTGGCAGACAAACGCGCTGAAGCCGCCGCACTGCTTGTCGCCGGCGAATTTGGAGGGGTTGAAAATTCCGAAGTACCAAAGCACTCCTGCGATTATTACGATGGCCAAAATAGCCCAGCCGTAAGTGACTAAATACTCAAGAGCACTTTGTCCCCGCTTCATTTTGAATCTACCTCGTTTGACTAAACTCTGGAATCGAATGAAAGCGTTATGCAGGTGTGGTTTAAAAACGTTTTGATGGAAATTAGTTGATGCGACGCGGGCAGGCTGGTTTGGAGTATACCGCGATAATCGTCTTGGCCCTCTTGGCGCTTGTGCCGGCTGCACTCTACTTGTACCAAAATGCGGCGAATTCAAGCAATTACAGCCACGCCGAGCTTGCTGCCATTAAAATAGCCGCAGCGGCTGACGCAGTCAAGGCGCAGTCGCCGGGGGCGAAAGTAACAGTAGAAATATACGTCCCGAAGGGGGTCAACGCCTCTTACGTAGGCGGACGGGAAGTTGTTTTCGGAATGACTACTAGTGAAGGGAAGCCCTCGTCCATCTACAGGGTGACGGTTGCAAACTTGACTCAAAGCACACTTCCTTCAAGCGAAGGGGCACATACATTGGAAATAAGCCACCTTCCCGACGGCAACGTAAGCATCTCGGCAACCCCATAGGGGGGACGGGGGGAAATGGCCAGATGGCAGCGCCGAAAAGCTGGGGGGAATTCAGCCCAAATGGGCAAATAGCATTTCGAAGAAATTCTACGCCCTTTGGGCCCTAACCCCGCGCCCCCCACACGCGAGGAAAACGGTTGCTTGCCGGGAAAAACCTCCTTGAATTGTTTCGCGGCTGCTCAGGGGCAAGGTTCAATAACCCCACGCGCGTTAATGGAAATCGGGGGAAAAAGGGTTTGAAGGCAGTTAATCGCAGGAGCCAGGCGGGTTTGGAGTATGTCGCAATCATAGCGCTTGCGCTTGTTGCCGTGCTTGTCGCCTCCGTTTACATTTATCCGAAAGTCCTGGTGCAGAGCAGGGTTTCTCAAGTGGAGCTGGCGGCGGCGAAAATCGCCTCCGCTGCAAATTCAGTCAAGGCCCAGGCAGTTGGATCAAAGACAACTGTTACGGTCTACATCCCGCCCGGGGTCCAGATATCCCAAGTAGAGGGCCGTGAAGTCCTCTTCAGGGTCACTTCGTACCAAGGCAATACCGGGGACGCCTACCGCATAGTCAACGCGAATTTGACGCCCAATTCACTGCCTTCGGGCGAGGGCGTTTATACCCTCGAGATCGTCCACCAGCCAAGCGGCAACGTCAGCATCACCGCGCTTGGAGCGCAAAAAGTGCCTGACGAGTCTGCGGGCGGAGCAGGCCCGCAATCGTTGCCTGAATCTCCCCCGACGCCGCAAACTTGCCCGGGCATCAGCGGCTCCCTCGAAAGCGGCTTGGTTGGCTGCTGGCCTTTCGACGAGGGTACCGGTTCCACAGCGGCCGACAGGAGCGGATGGGGCAACGACGGCGCCATCCAATCAGCGCCAACCTGGATGGACGATTGCTTCAGGGGAGGATGCCTGTCCTTTCCATCAGATGGCTTCGTCAAGGTCCCGGATAGCCCGAGCTTGAACCCGCAAAAAATAACTTTATTCGCTTGGGTAAAATCCGATGTTTCCTTTAGCGGCAATTTGATGAGCAAGACCGGAAGTCCTGACATGGGCGGACTGCCAAGTTACGTCATGAGTTTCGAACCTACGGGCGATAACCAAAACCAAGTGTCCTTTTTCCTGTCGGCAAACGAGGATGTCACCAGCACCTCCAGCTACGCCTATCAACTTGGAACATGGAAATGCATTGCAGCATCCTACGACGGAAGCATTATGAATACTTACGTAAACGGCGTAAGGACCCCGGGCAACAGCGCATCGGGAAACATAAAAACAACAACCGGGCCCCTCGCAATCTACATGCCATACGGCGGAAGCATAGATGAAGTCAAGGTCTGGAACCGCGCGCTTTCAGAACAGGAAATGCAAGAGCTTTGCACAACAGTTCCTTCACCTACCTGCGACGAGGTGACGTGCCACTCTTCCTGCGTGAACAACGCCTGCGCCGTCTTCAACGGGCCGGGCCACAACATGTGCTCCAGCTACTTGGATTGTGCCAACAAGCACGCCGTATGCCAAAGCAACGCATGCGTAACCGTAGCTGGCGCTGGCGTAAGCTCGTGCGACATGGATGCGGAATGCGTCGCACAGCAGCTTCACGCAGTCTGCCAGGCCGGCCAGTGCATTCAGGCAATTGGCGTGGGCCCCGACCAGTGCGCCTCAAACGACGATTGTGCCGGAAAGCACGCGGATTGTGCGAACAATGCTTGCGTGGTGGTTTCAGGCTCAGGCACGAGCACGTGCGAGTCGGACATGGTGTGCGCATCTGGTTCAACCCACCAAGGCTGTTCCAACAACGCCTGTCACGTGCTTTACGGCCCCGGCCCCAATACTTGCGCCACGACAGACGACTGCATAGACAAGCACTCAGAATGCTCGGGAAGTACGTGCGCCGTTGTCCCCGGCAGCGGCCCAGACACTTGCCTTGCCGACTTGCAATGCGGAGGACTTCCTCTTCCGCGGCCTTATCACAAGAGTTGTTTAGGCGGCACTTGCATACAAGTATCGGGAACCGGAGCTGACACGTGCACGACCACCAGCCAATGCACAAACATCCACTCCGCCTGCGTGAACAACGCATGCACCCTCATCACAGGAACCGGAACAGACACCTGCCAAACCGACTCCCAATGCGCCACCACCCAAACACACAAAGTATGCTCAAGCGGCGCCTGCACGCCGGTATCGGGAGTTGGAACCGACCAATGCACCGACTCAACCCAATGCACAAACATCCACTCCGCCTGCGTGAACAACGCGTGCACCCTCATCACAGGAACCGGAACAGACACATGCCAGTCGGATTCGCAGTGTGCAAGCGTACAAACACACAAAGTATGCTCAAGCGGCGCCTGCACGGCCGTGTCGGGAAGCGGAACCGACCAATGCACCGACTCAACCCAATGCACAAACATCCACTCCGCCTGCG
>CAZPDD010000013.1:13814-15301 GCA_964585235.1 Microcaldota archaeon
TGAACAACGCGTGCACCCTCATCACAGGAACCGGAACAGACACCTGCCAAACCGACTCCCAATGCACCAGCGGACAAACGCACAAAGTATGCTCAAGCGGAGCCTGCACGCCGGTATCGGGAGTTGGGTCCGACCAATGCGCCGACTCAACCCAATGCACGGGCTTTCACTCCGCGTGCGTCGACAGCAGTTGCATATCGGTATACGGCAGCGGACCTGACTCGTGCCAGTCGGACTCCCAATGCACCAGCGGACAAACGCACAATGTTTGCTCAAGCGGAGCCTGCATACAGGTGTCGGGAAGCGGATCCGACCAATGCAGCGACTCGGCCCAGTGCGTAAACCAACACGCCGCCTGCGCAAACAATTTATGCGAACTGGTGCCGGGAAGCGGACCGAGCACCTGCGGGTCGGATTCCGCCTGCAGTTCGAGTGCGACCCACCAAGGCTGTTCAAACGGCCAATGCGTCGCGCTTCAAGGATCCGGCACAGACTCCTGCAACTTCTACAACCTCTGCAGCAGCGGCAGCCACGCCGCCTGCACTGGAAGCATCTGTGCAATCGTTAATGGCCCCGGCCCCGACACGTGCTGGTCCGATTCCCAATGCGACGGCAGCCCCATAACGCCACCCCCCGTTTCAGGCGACTGCACTTACACCGGCTGCCCTGGAGGGCAGATGTGCACAGTAGACTGCTCTTCAGGCATATCCCAACAAGGCTGCAGCTACGCGTGCAATACTTGCAGCACAACTGTGTGCGACGTTCCAAAGCATCCGAGGCAAATCGGATCCTCCCCCGACGGTTGTCCCTTTGTGATTTGCATCAACCCGGATTCCTGGGATCCCGTTTACTTATGCGCCTACCCTGACACGGTTGACCCTGCCAGCATAACCACTGCGGCCCGGAAGGATTTGATTTCCTTCAGGGCTAAAAAAGGCGCATTTTACCTGGCGACGCCGTCCGGCCAAGGCAGCGTTTCCTACCAGTGCGTAGCAATAGCCGACGTTCAAGCAGATACGGTGCAGCCAGAGGATGCCCGAAACGGCCTGATCTCCTTCAAGACAAAAAGCGAATCCGCTTACATGCCATTGAAGGCTGCTTGCGGGAAGGATGCGTAAAATGGCAAAAGGCAAGCGGGGGGCAACCGCACAAGCTTGGCCAACGGCAAAACAGGCGCACGGGCAGGCGGCAATCGAGTACATGGCCGCCTTGATAATCGTGCTTTTCGTCTTCATTTTAGTCCAGGGAATTGCCATCGTCGGCAGGAATAACGCCACGGAAGAGAGGTCCTCCGTCTTCGCGAGGCAACTGGCCCAGGAGGTTGCCAACGCGATTTTCATCGTTTCAGGTGCACAGGGCACGAGATTGACGGTCCTGGTGCCGGCAGGCCTGGGCGAGCAAGGATTGCCTTTCACGCTTTTCGTGTCAAACGAGACCGTCAGCGTGGATTGGAAGAGCTCCAACTTGGCCAAAAGCGCGTCTGCTCC
>CAZPDD010000014.1:0-13597 GCA_964585235.1 Microcaldota archaeon
CCGCCGGGGACCAGCCGGCCGCCATCAAGGCCCTCGTCGAGGGCGTGAAGAAGGCGGAAGTGCGCGAGCAATACGAAGCAGGTAAGGAGATGCAGGAAGCGCCTGTGCAGTAAGTGGTTTTAGTACGCAGAATTGTACACTGGCTAAGCCCGCTGGAGCCGGAATAGATGGACTTAAGCCAGCTTATTCATTTTTTTTCAAGTAGATGCGTCGCATCCTCCTTCTAATGCGGAAGCGTGCTTCTTCTAGCGGAGTCCTATTATGGAGGCCTTCGAAACCCGGGTTGTTTGCCCTTTCCAATTCGATTGACCGCGTGAGTTGGCCTAAGGTTAGCCTGACTTTACTTTCCCGCACAAATCCCGTCCTTTCCAGCCTAAAGCCAAGTGCTGGGGCAACTTCTTCAACTAATCTTAATGTTTCTGGGAGGCAGTGTATGCCAAGAACGAACGTACCGTTTGGCTTAAGAACTCTATTTATTTCGCGCAATATTTGAAAACGGGCGTCTTTCTGCATAAGCCTTTTGAAGGCGGTTCTCCTTTGTTTTGGCGTCTTATCCGCAAGTTCCCTGTTTTTCTCGGTAAGGGTGACAAATGCCTTAACAACAGGCGGGACTTCTTTTGCATGCAATTCGTCGGCAACCGAATTTCTCAAAGGCAGTTGCTCGGCATTACCCCGCCACAATGCCATTCTTCCCGCCTTTGCCCGTACGTCCAAGTTGTGTGTGAGCAGCAATTCCGCGGCATCATCGCTAGAGTCTATACCGAAATATTTTTCATTACGCTTAAGGCGGAATGGGAACCACGGAGTATATTCTCGTGCCTCGTCATCTTTGCTTCTTGGGTTTGCCCGGTTTGCAAGAGGCGTGTAACCATGCCCGATTTCAACCACTATCTTGGCCATGCTCGACTTTATCCGGGAAAGGTTATAATCCTGCCAGCGAAATCATGGGTCCGAGGGAATAGCAGTATTTAAATACTTTTGCGGCGAATATTTGTATTGCAATCCGTTCGCGTTTGTATTCTACGCGGCTTATTCGGTGGTTTATTCTTATGCCTTTTAGTGAATCGGACAAGCAGTTTGCGGGCACGAAGACCGGCACGACTACGGTCGGCGTGGTGTTCGACAAGGGAGTTGTCCTCGCTGCCGACAAGCGCGCTACAATGGGCTATTTCGTCGCGAGCAAGGACGTTGAGAAAATCCTGATGGTCGGCGACCGCATTGCAATCACGACTGCTGGGGGGGTTGGCGACGCGCAGGCGCTTGCGCGCCTGATGCGTGCGGAGCTTGAGCTTTACAAGTACTCGCGGGGCGAGAACCTCAGCGTGCAGGGCGCTTCCACTCTTCTGGCAAACGTGCTGCAGGGCAGCAAGTACTTCCCTTACTTGGTGCAGATTATCGTCGGCGGGTTTGACGGCAAGCCGCGGCTTTTTGACGTGGACTTGTTCGGCGGATTGCTTGAGGAGAAGTACACTTCGACCGGAAGCGGCAGCGTAATCGCCTTCGGCTTGCTTGACGAGGGCTTCCGCGACGGCATGAAGGAAGACGAGGCAATCGCGCTCGGGGTGCGCGCGGTTCGCGCGGCGATGAAGCGCGACAGCGCAACCGGCGAGGGCGTCGACGTAGTGTGCATCAAGGCCGATTCGGTAAGGCGGCTGAAAGACGCCGAGCTAAAGCAAATGGTCGCCTGAATTATTATTGAGTTTTTGAATCGAGCCGCCTTTGCGGCAAGGTTTTGCGTTTTCCAAAGGTTTTCAATTTACCATTAATAAGTTTTTCGAGAGGCAATTTCCCCCCTTTGCGTTTCAGTAGTTTCCATATTAGGATTTTGGGTTGGTTTTGTTGACTACGACATCGAACGGCTTTAAGGAACTTGAGGAGACTGTCAAGTCAATCCTCCCGCCTGCCTGCGATTTGACCAAGGTCGAGCTTGAGGGCCCTCAGGTGGTGATCTACCTTAGGAACATGGCTGCGTTTTACGGCGACGAGAGCCTGATCACGCGAATTGCCGGCAAGCTGCGCAAGAAAGTCATCGTGCGGACTGACGCAAGCGGCCTCATGCCCGTTGAAAAGGCGATGGACAAGATAAAGTCCCTAATTCCCGTCGAGGCGGGGGTGAAGGAAATCCGTTTCGACCCGGTTTTCCACGAGGTAGTCATCGAGACGCACAAGCCCGGCGTCGTAATCGGAAAGCAGGGTTCGGTGTTAAAATCAATCATGCTTGCAACCGGCTGGTCGCCGCGCGTCTTGCGCGCGCCGACGATGCCGAGCGAGACGGAGGCTGCAATCCGCGGCTCCTTGCTTTCGATGAGCGAATCCCGCAAGAAGTTCCTCACTTCGCTTGGCAAGAAGCTTTCGCTCCAGGGAAAGCCCTGCGAGTGGGTGAAGATAACTGCGCTTGGCGGCTTTCGGGAAGTCGGCCGCAGCTGCTTTCTGCTCCAGACGCCCAATTCTAACGTCATCATCGACTGCGGCATCAACATCGACACGAGCGACAGCGGCCGGGCCTACCCTTACCTAAACGCGATGGGCATCAGCCTCGAGCAGATTGACGCCGTCATCATTTCCCACGCCCACCTAGACCACTCGGGCTTCGTTCCCTTCCTCTACGCCTACGGCTACGAGGGGCCGACTTACGTCACGCCCCCTACCCGCGACATGATGGTGCTCTTGCAGCAGGACTGCGTTAACGTGATGAACAGCGAGGGCGGCAAGGCGCCTTACAGCGAGCGCGACATCAAAAAGCAGCTTGCGCACGTCATCACGCGCGATTACGGCGAGGTTACGGACGTTACCAACGACATTCGCTTCACTTTCCACAACGCGGGCCACATGCTTGGAAGCGCGATGGTTCACCTGCACATCGGCGAGGGCATGCACAACCTCGTCTACAGCGCGGACCTCAAGTTCGGCCGCACCAAGCTGTGCGACGCTGCAATCACCAACTTCCCGCGCGTCGAGACGCTCTTGATGGAATCGACTTACGGCGGCCGCAACGACATCAAGCCCCGGCTTGAGGAGGGCGAGAACAAGCTCGCGCAAGTCATTGCCGAAGTTACTGCCAAGCGCGGAAAAGTGCTCATCCCCGTCATCGCAAGCGGCCGCGCGCAGGAAATCATGCTAGTTCTTGAGGAAAAATTCAAGGACGCTGGCTTTCCCGTCTACCTGGACGGCATGGTGCGCGAGAGCAGCGCCATCCACACGGTCTACCCGGAGTACTTGCGCCACAACGTGCAGCGCCGCATTCTCCAGAACGACTCGCCTTTTGACAAGCCCATGTTCCGTAACGTGCAGACGAACGACCAGCGCCGGCAAATCATCGAGGGCGACGAGCCGGCTGTCATTCTCGCCCCAAGCGGCATGCTTACTGGCGGGCCGAGCGTGGAGTACCTGAAAATGATGGCGTCGGATGCCAAAAACGCGCTTGTTTTCGTCGGCTACCAGGCTGCACTTACTCTCGGCCGCAAGATCCAGAACGGCGAGCGCGATGTCCCTGTCCTCAACAGCGCAAACAAGCAGGAGACGATAAAGGTCAACATGCGCATCGAGACGCTTGACGGCTTTTCCGGCCATTCCGACCGCGCGCAGCTTCTTGCCTGGGCGCGCAACCTGCACCCCAAGCCGACGCGCGTGATGACGATGCACGGCGAGGAAGGAAAGTGCGAGGAGCTCGCGCGGACCCTCAGCCACATGCTGCACGTGCAGTCGCAAGTCCCGATGAACCTCGACAGCATCCGGCTCAAGTAACAAAGGAAAGTGCTTTTCCACATGCGCATCGTGATAACCGGCTCGCCGGCAACTGGAAAATCCTCCGTAGCCGCAGGGCTTTCAAGGCTCATGTCCTGCCCTTGCGTGGGTGCAAACGAAATCGCCTTTCAAATCGGCGCCGCCAAGAGGCTCAAGTCCGGCGGGAAGGCCGAAAAGGAATTTACTGTTGACTTGAAAAAACTGCAGCATGCGATGGCGGCCGTTTTCAAGAAGCAAAAAGACATTGTTGCAGAAGGGCATCTTCTCTGCGAGTTTGCGCTTCCCGCCGACGTGGTTGTCGTGCTGCGTGCCGACCCGCGCGTTCTTCTCAAGAGGTACGCGGCAAGGAAGTACGCGAAGAAAAAGGCGGTTGCCAACGTGCTTGTCGAAGTGCTCGACTATTGCCTCCTTGAGTCTGAAGAGCATTACGAAAAGAAGAGAATAATCCAGCTTGACCTGACGAAGAAGGCAAGCGCAAAGAAAATACTTGCCAAAATCAAGGCCCGCCATTCAGACCGCGTTGACTGGAGCGGCTTGCTCGTAAAACCGCCTTTGGCGGCGCTTGCGGTGGCTTAGGAAGCCTTTTAACCGCGTTGAACGTATTGAAAAAGGTTTATATATGAAGTCAGTTAATTAATTTGACTTTCAAGAGGTGAACCCACCAGATGATAAAGGACCTGAACCTGCCTTACTTCAAGTTGGCTGACGAAGATGACAACGAGGAGTGGGACGACGAAGACGATTGGGACGAGGACGAGGAGTGGGACGAGGACGAGGAAGACTCGGACGAGTGAACTCCCGGCCAAAAGCTTTGTTCTGAAACCAACTTACCGCCGTTTTTTGAAAAAACCACTGGGCAAGCTCATTAGCGCCAGCTTGGCTGTTTCCCTAGCCCGCCGCCAAGCCGCCGCCTCGAGGCTTTTTGCAACAGTCGGCGACGTCACCACCTTGCTTTTCCATTCCGCCGGCCTGCAGCCATCGCTTTCGGTTGTTGACTTGCGCGTCAAGCGCAGGCCGCTTTCACAAGCGGGAGTGCGCCAGCTGCGCGCCGCGAAGGCAGCCAAGCTCTACGTTTCCAATTCCGCAGGTTCGATTTCCGCCGCTGCCGTGCGCAAAATAAACTCTGCGCCTGCCTTCTCTTCCCGCAAGGCCGCCAATGCCGTTCTTTTCGTCTCTGGCGAGGAGGACTTGCTTTTCTTGCCCGTTGCACTCGCCGCCCCCGCCGGTTCGCTGGTTTTTTACGGCCAGCCGGGAAAAGGCGTGGTGGTTTTTAGAGCATCTGCATCTGCAAAAAAGCGCTTGGCGGCGTTGGTTGCCAAGGCATTCCAAAGGAATTAGGCAAGCCCTTGCGTTTTTTGGCTGTTTTCGGCCAATACTTATTTATAAAGCGGCGGGGATAAGAGTGTCGGAAGGACGGGAGAGCAGGGCAACCCCAAGGAGGCAATCCTATACCGCTTGTCCGTTCGCTCCCCCCTTCTCACCCCGAAAGACTAACTGCTTAAAAGCCTTGAACGTCCCTAATTCTTTTCATGAAGAAAACCTTCAAGCAGGAAAAGTTAGAGCATTCCATCAAGGAGATTGTTGCCGAGCTTTCCGACCGCGAGGCGCGCCAGGACGAGGTGTTGCGCCTGCAGCGCGAGGTCATCCGCGACTGCGCGCTTGCCATCCGCCACATCCACACTAGCGAGCTTGCGCAAAGCAGGCGCGTGATTGGCGAGATTGAGAAGAAAATTGCGCACTTGCGCAAGCTTGACGCTGACTTGCAGCGCAACTCGGCCCAGTGCTATCAGGAGTACGTCGAGATAAAGGCGCTTGACGCGATTTTCAACCGCCAGGCGGTTCCAAGCCGCCAGGACCTTGGCGTCGACACGCAGGCGTACCTGAATGGCCTTGCCGACACTGTTGGGGAGCTGCGGCGTTCGATCCAGCTGGCGCTCAGCAAGGATGACTTCAAAGACGCGGAGTACTTTTTCAACGTGATGAACGAGGTGTACGACAACTTAATGCTCGTCAAGTTTTCCTCTTCGCTCGTCGGGCCGCTCAAGCACAAGCAGGACGTCATCCGCGGGCAGCTCGAGGCTTCGCGAAGCGAGATGCTGCGCGCCAAATAACCAAGTGGTGATTTCTTATGCTTAGTATCCAGTTTATCCGCAAGAACCCCAATGTAGTTAGGGCCGACTTGCGCAAGCGCGGCGACGAGCCCAAGCTAGAGCTGCTTGAGACGCTGCTCAAGGACGACGAGAACTACCGCAAGAAGCTCGTCGAGGTCGAGGCGCTTCGCAAGCGCCGCAACGAGGTGACGCGCGACGTCGCAAACGCGATGAAGGCGGGCGACAAAAAGAAAGCGGAGGAGCTCAAGGCAGAGGCCGCCAACATCCCGGACAAGATAAAAGAGATTGAGATGCAGCTGCAAGTCCTTGAGCAGAAGACTAAATTCGCGCTTGCGCGTCTTCCCAACGTGCTTCACGAAAGCGTGCCCGAAGGCAAGGACGGGAGTGAAAACAAGATAGTGCGCGAGTGGGGGGAGAGAAAAACTTTCGATTTCGAGCTCAAGCCCCACGGCCAGTTGGCTGAGGAAAACGGCTGGGCGGACTTTGAGCGTGCGGCAAAGGCAAGCGGCGCGGGCTTTGCGTATCTTCTAGGCGACTTGGCAATGCTTGACTTTGCCCTCCAACAGTTTGCGCTTGAACACTTGGCGGGAAAGGGCTTTGCGGTAACGCAAGTCCCGCTGATGCTCGACAAGAAGCCCTACGAGGGCGTGACTGACCTGCACGACTTTGAGACGATGATGTACAAGGTTGACGGAGAGGACAAGTACTTGATTGCAACAAGCGAGCATCCAATAGCCGCAATGCACGCAGGCGAGATTTTCGAGCCCGACGACCTGCCCGTCCGCTATGCCGGCATCAGCCCGTGCTTTAGGCGCGAAATCGGCAGTCACGGCGTGGACACGCGGGGGCTATTCCGCATGCACCAGTTCAACAAAATCGAGCAGTTCGTCTTCTCGCGGCCCGACCAGAGCTGGAAAATATTCGATGAATTAATTGCTAATGCTGAGGAAATATTTCAACAACTTGATTTGCCTTACAGGGTCGTTGCAATCTGTACAGGCGACATCGGCACTGTAGCTGCGAAGAAGTTTGACATAGAGGCGTGGATGCCGCGGGAAAAAGAGTTTAAGGAAGTCGTCAGTTGCAGCAATTGCACTGACTACCAGGCAGTCGGCCTTGGCGTGCGCTACCGCCTGAAGAAGGGCGGGGAGGAGAAAGAGTTCGTGCACACTCTCAACTCAACTGCAATCGCCACTTCGAGGGCAATGCGTGCCATCCTCGAGAATTACCAGCAGGCGGACGGCAGCGTCACGGTACCTCAAGCGCTTCGCAAGTTTATGGGCGGTATTGAGAAACTAAGGCCGTTGAAGCGGCCGGCGACGACGTGAAGGCAAAATGTCTTTGAAACAGTTTAGGAAGCGCCTCGTATTTCCGGGAGAAATGGAATATGCTACTGATGAGCACTTTACGAAAATAGCTTCAAAACTGAAGGGAATTATATCTCGTGCAGGGAAAAACGGAGCGAAAACTCTTGCAATTAGTTTAACACAGGGCGAAATTGATTCGGCAATAGATGGCAAGGTGCGGACGACAGATATTTTCGGGCAAGCTGTTGCGTGTGCAAAAAGAAAGGGCGTACGAGTGATACCATTAAGATCCGAACTAAATATTAGTGGCACAATTGGAGAGTCTATCGCAAACTATAATCATGCAGCTCTTCCGATCATTAATGAGCATAAACCGGATCTGATTATTCTGAGCAATGCTCACTACGACTGGCTTAAGGCATCAGATGCTCTTAAAGAGTACGCGCATACGATGCTAACCCTTAGGCCACTAAGGCAAATAACGACGTGATTAAATGGACATACCGCAGCAAAAAAGCAAGGAAGTCTACGAGTTCAAGAAGCAGCTGCGCGCGCTAGAGGGCTTCCGCGGACGCGGAACGGAGCTCATCAGCGTCTACATCACGCCCGGCTACCAGATTAGCGACATAATGGGCAAGCTCAAGGAGGAGGCGGGCCAGGCGAGCAACATAAAAAGCGCGGGCACGCGAAAGAACGTGCAGGACGCGCTCTCCAAAATCATTTCCTACCTCAAGACTTTCAAGGAGCCGCCCAAGACCGGAATCGCAATCTTCTGCGGCAACGTCTCGGACATCGAGGGCAAGCAGGACCTGCAGCTCTTCAGCATCGTCCCGCCGATGCCCTTGCACGTGCAGTTCTACCGCTGCGAAAGCGTCTTCGTGCTCGAGCCGCTGCAGGAGCTGGTGGAGCACGAGGGCGCCTACGGCCTGGTTGTGATGGATGGCAAGGAGGCCACAATTGCGGTGCTGCGCGGCAAGCACATCAAGGTTCTCAAGCAAGTGCATTCGACCGCCCACGCAAAAACTCACAAAGGCGGGCAGTCTTCGGCGAGGTTCGGCCGCCTGCGCGAGGAGGGCATTGAGTGGTTCCACGAGCGCATTGCCGAGGCAATGGCTTCCTTCCTTGAGGTGAAGAACTTTAAGGGAGTGATTGTTGGCGGGCCGGGCCCTGCGAAAGAAGACTTTTTGAGGGACGCCAAGCTCAATTACCAGCTGAAAGTTCTCGCAACAGTTGACACGGGCTATACTGACGAATACGGATTGCGTGAGGTGCTTGAGAAGGCGGGTGACGTGATTGCCGAGCAGGAGATGATTGTGGAAAAGAAGATGATTGCCGAGTTTTTGCGCGACGCTTCGCGCGGCGGGCCGGTTGTGTACGGCTACGAGACGACAAGGCAGGCGGTTGAGAACAACCAGGCCAAGACGCTTCTTGTGAGCGAGAACCAGAACTTGTACCGGCACGAACTGACGTGCGGCAACTGCGGCTTTAAGAAAACAATCACGAGCACGAACAGCGCGCACGAAGAGGATTGCAGCGAGTGCAAGAGCGGCAAGCTAAAAAGCCCGGCGGGCAAGGACTTGATTAACGAGCTTATAGGCCTCGCTGAGGACAGGGGCGTGCCGGTTGAGATGATTTCAACCGAGACGAACGAAGGCAGCCAGTTTCTCGGCACGTCCAACGGCATTGGGGCTTTTCTCAGATACAAGTGAGAATATGGCGATGAAAACGACCTTAGAACGGTTTCGTGAAGAAAAGGCGCGAGTGCTCCGTTTCCTTACGCGCCCAAGCCGGGAGCAATTGGACAGCGCAGCAATAATATCTTCAAAAAAAGCACGTGCGGAGGCTATGGTCTTAACTCCGCCCCAATTTGATACTTTGGAAGATATTTTTGCGAAGACCGGAGAATACCTGCATCTCCTAACTCAAACGTCCGACGCAGCGAATTACCGGCGCCTCAATTTAGCCGCTAGCAGGCTTGCGACAAATGAATCACTCCGGTATTTGAAAATAGGCAGCCAGGAGGTTAGGCGGAATATTTACGAGATTACAGATGATATTACGGAAACAAGAAGGCGTCTGGCTCCGTTTAGGCCCGACCTCCCGCCTCAAGAAACAAGCAGACTGTATTCTGCCTTGGCAAAGCAATTGGGCGAAAAGAAGGCCACTGACTTCTTGCGAGCATACGCTTGGAAGCTGGGTAAAATTGTCAAGCACTTTAAAAAAAGGCAAATCAGACCGACGTATTCTGCGATGATGAAACTTGAACTAGGCTCAATCGATGAGAAAACTTAAGGTATAAATAGGCTGAACGCAAGAGTTTGTTGGAAATGGGAACTTTAGAGAACATTGGCAACGCGATTCTTGAAGGCCTTACGACGAGCTTGCGGCGCTTTACCGCCTTCCTGTTCCTCTTGTTTGCCCTCGGCATAGTTTATGGGTCGCTCATCGTGCAGCACAACCCCGGTATGCTGCCTTTTGCAATCGGCATCCCCATAATCCTTGCTGTGGTTGCCTACTTCAACACTGCTTTCGCCGTTGTTTTCTTCATCCTGCTTGCAGTCTTCCTCTTTCTCTTCTAGTTCTGCTTCCCCAGCAAGTTTTAAAGCCGGCTTGTGCGTAACTGTTTTCGAGTGTTTTTCAAATGCCTTTGCCGCAATTCGACAAGGAATCTGTCCTCGGGGCGCTAGACAAGCTTTTGGGAATCAAGCGCAAGCCCCATCCCAAGGACCACAAGCTGAAGTGGAAGCTGCCGGAACAGCGCCTTACAGTCCCGCTTGAAGACGGGGAAAAGACAGTTGGGGCGCTTGAAAAAAAAGTAAAGGCGCGTTTCCTCGGCGGCGGCGAGTATTCGGACATGGTGCACGCCAAGGAATTCGGCGAAGGCGTTTTCGCCTACATCGTTGTTCGCACAGACAAGAAAACCGAGGAGGAGACCGTAATCGCCGAGACGTACATGCTGCAGGAGGAGGAAAAACTCGGCTTTGACGTCGCAAGCGCCTTCAAGATAGTCGAGGACCTGAAGGACATGGGTTACGAGCCGGCTTTAGAGCGCTCTTATCAAACGTGGCGCTTCATGCACTTTGAAATCCCCGCCATCGTCTATTCCATCGAAGGCCTGGGCGATTTTCTCGAGCTTGCGCTTCCCGCAACCAACTTCGTGCACCAGCGCGAGCGCACCGAAAAGAAAGCGTTCGACCTTCTTGGCAAGCTCGGTTTCAAGAAGGAAGACGCAATCCCGACTGACGTGATTACGCTGCAGCTTGCAAGCCAAATGCAGCAAGCTTCCCAGCGCCGCCGCTGAGGCCGATTTCATGCCGATGGATGACGCGGAATTTCAAGTTTGGAAAAAACTGGATGTTGCCGGTTTCGGCAACTTTGCTGCAATCTCCTCAGCATATGCGCAGAAAGCCCGGCAAGCCCAAACGCTTCGAAAAAAAGCGGTGAGTAACTTAATCGTCGAGCTTGGCCGCAACCTGAATTTCAGCGCGCGGGCTCTGGAGCAGCTTGAGGGCGTCGACCATTCCAAACTCGACGCCAGCATTTTTCCCGCGCATGTCGTCCCTAGGGTCAAACGCGGGTTGCGTAGCTATAAGCGTGCATTCGGGCAGCTAAAATCCTTGTTGGAGGAGCCAACGCCCGATCCTGTGCTCATTGCAGAGAAAGCCCGCCAATGTTTTAAGATTACCGTGCGGTTGCACGAACTCCGCCATATTTTTCAACAACATTGCGACAGCCGGTATGGCGTTTATCGCGAACTTTTGAGGCAACGTGAAGTAACCGGCCGGGGAAAAAGCGGCAGGAGCACTGGCCGGAAGCGTTGGTAGCTCTGGTTTTCGGATTACGAATTCCGCAGGGTTTCACAAGCTATTTATAGCCGCCTTGACCGAATCTAGTCAAAACAACAGTGGTTTTGGCTGTTTTCAGCCTCCTGCTGGCGGGGGTTTGGATAGTGGTTTCAAAAGCCGAGCACGAGGAGTCTGTTGCCAAGGCGGTGCGCAAAGCGCTTGAGGCGCGGCCGAGTTTTGTCGACTGCCTGAAGGCTGGCATCATCAACTACAGCGCGCTTGCGCGGTTCCTCTCCAAGGAAATTCCGGTCAAAAACGCGGGCGAAGCCGCGTTGGTCAGCGGAATAAAGCGGTTCAAGCAGGGCATTGAGGCGTTCCAACACGATAAGCGCATGCGTCGACTGGTTGCCGAGTCAACCATTGAACTGCGGCCTGACGTCGCGGTCCTCACGCTTCCCAAGGAAGCGGACTGGCGTTCGCTTGAGAAGAAGCTGCGTGCCCACCATGTCGTCGAAGGGCCGAACAACACCATCATAGTGGTTGACGAGCGGGCGCTTGCCGGCGGCGACTTGGTGATGCCGGGTGTTGACGTGCGCCGGGGGCTTGCCGCAATCACGATAAAAAGCACTCCCGAATTCGTTTCAACCCCGGGTTCGATGCTTTACTTCATGTCCCCCATTTCGGTGCACGGCATCAACTTAGAGGAAGTCATGAGCTGCTATACTGACAAGATAATGCTGTTCAAGCTTGAGGACGCCCAAAGGGCGTTTTCCCTGCTTAACGGCCTGATTACGGACTCGCGCGCAGAAATTGCCCTGCGGGCAAAACCCATTTAACCCATTGCGCGCTAATATCCCCGGGGGGTCCAATTGCCTAAGCCGGTTGTAATTTCACTCGGAGGAAGCATGCTATTCAAGGCCGACGGCCAAGTAGACTCGGCGTACCTGCGTTCCTTCAAGGAAGTCATTCTCGACGCCCTTGTGCGCGACCCGCCCGTTGTTGTCGTGGTTGGCGGCGGCAAGCGCGCGAGCGAATACGCGCAGAAAGCGCGCGCAGCAACTCACAGCGAGTTTTTTGCCGACCGCGAGGCAATCAAGGCAACTCGCGAGAACGCCGCCCTCCTCGTCAAGGAAATAGGCAAGCGCGCATACCCCCGCGTAGTCATGGAGCCTGACGAGGCTGCAGAAGCCCTTGAAAAGAACCTCGTCCCGGTCAGCGGGGGCTTTCTCGAAGGCATTACCACCGACGCGTGCAGCGTCATTGTTGCCGAGCGCGTTGGCGCGTCAAGCGTGGTGAACGTAAGCCACGCGGCAGGAGTTTATGACAAGGACCCGCGCGAGCACGAGGACGCCAAGAAGTTCCGCACGATGACGCACAACGAGTTGTCCGAGCTCGCCTACCGTCACGACCACCGCCTCGCCCGCACGAACTTCGTCTTCGACCTCGTCGCGTGCAAGCTCGCCCAGCGAAGCAACATTACCGTCCACTTCGTAAGCGGCACCGACCTTTCGCAAGTGGAAGCCGCAATCTTCGGCAAGCCACACGGCGGAACTGTCGTCAAGGACTAGCGTACCGGTTTTCTTAAAAACAGACGGTAGTTCGTGGCGACATAATCCCTACCGAGCTTCGTCGTCTGTCTGCTTACTTTCTTTTCTTCTAAAATCTCAAATGCTTTGTAGAATTCCAGCAGCTCCTTCTTGTCGTAATCCTTCTGGAATTTTCCCGTCGCCGGCCAGATGACGCTGTTTTTCTCAGACCCCGGCGACTCGCGCAGCATTTCCTTCTCCATCTCATCGTCGGCCGACACAACTGCGACCATCGCAAGGCCGCCGGGCTTGAGCGTGCGCAGCATCTCGTCCCTGCACTTTTCGCGGCCCCGTCTCGTTTCAATGTCTATTGAGGAAAAGTTATCAACCGCCACGTCGAAAAAATTGTCTGCAAAAGGCCATGTGGAATCAATTTCCGCCTCGGTCGCGTGAACTCGCCTACCAACGCCTTCTCTCTCTGCCAGGAGTTTCGTCCTTTCAACCGCCTGCGAAATGTAGTCGATTGCCCAGACTTGCGCGCCTTGTTTTGCGAGAAATATGGCATTCCTTCCCTTGCCGCAGCCAATGTCAACAGCCTTAAGCCCCTTGAGGCTTACTCCGCGTCCTTGCAGGAATTCGGCAAATGCGACGACGTGCGAGGCGGGCGAGCTTGCGTCGTGGAATGGCAGGGTCTTTGAAAGAGCGTGCTCATCTTGCCAAATTTTCTGCTGGAGCCTCATTTCTATTCGCTTCTTGATTTTTTCAGCAGCACGCGTGCTTCGGCGCTTGCCACAATCCTTCGCGTGGCGTCGATGACGTCGGGGTTGCAGCTTATGCTGTCTATCCCGTACTCGACTAGCTTTTCGGCAAACTCGGGGTAGACGCTTGGCGCCTGGCCGCAAATGCCGATTGTGACGCCGTATTTCCTGCAGGTTTTTATTACGCGCTCGAGGCTGGCGTAAATCGCAGGGTCGCGCTCGTCAAACTCCTCCGCAACAATGGAGTTGTCACGGTCAATCCCAAGCGTCAACTGCGTCAGGTCGTTTGACCCGATGGAAAAGAACTGCGCGCCTGCCTTGCAGAATTCTTCCGCGAGGATTACTGTGCTTGGGATTTCGCACATT
>CAZPDD010000015.1:0-5432 GCA_964585235.1 Microcaldota archaeon
ATGCGATGCACACGTCCTCGTCAATCAGCTTTTTTTCGCGGATGGGCACGTCCGGCCAGATGATCTGCTTTACGATGAACAGGCTGTTGCTCAAGTAGCCGTCAACTGCAATCACTTCGTCAACCACCACGTCTGCGGCCGCCTCGCGCAAGGCAGCCGGCGCGTCTTTTGCAATGAGGCACGGCTGGCTTGCTTCCGAATCCTCGAGCTCAAGGATGTAATGGCCGTTTTTCGTGAGCTTTTTCTCAAACACCATGCCGATTAGCCGCGTGTTCTTGCGCTGCAACCCCTGCTTGAGCCCGCTGATTGTAGTGACGCCGTCGCTTGGCCTGTTCTTGAGGAGGCGCGTTTCCTTGGCAAACCTGTCGCGGAAGCACGCGACGAAATCCTCGACCTTGCCCGTGCACGTGCTCCTTCCGGTGACGTCCGACTCTTCGTAGAACTTCAAGTCCGTCTGAACGTCGCGCGCAGCAGGCTGGAAGCTCGTCTCCTGGTACACCACGATGCTTTTTGCCTTCTGCTTTGCCGCAAGGTCCTCGATAACTTCCTCAATCCACTCGCGAGTTAGCACGGGCCCGCGCTTATTGCCGGTAATTTCACTGAGGATTTCTTCAAGGCCCACAGGGTGCTCCTGCTGCAGGTGCTCAAGGCCGTCCACCGAGACGAGCAGTTTTTTCTCGCGCAGCCTGGCGACTATCTCCTCCTTTTGCATTCCCCGCTCTCCCCACAACTGCGCATTCCACCCATGCGCGCCTAAAGATTTTGATTTAATGGATAACGGCGCTCAATCGCGCCTTGAAGCTGGAACAATTAGGCTGCAAACCAATTTAAACGCTTGCCGCGGCCCGCGGGCCTAATGGCGAGGCTCCGCTGCCAAAGCGCCTTTTCGTCACTCAGCCACAGTTTTCGCGCCTCGCCCGCCACGTAAAGCGAGCCGGTGACGCAGACAAGGCCGCCGGGACCCGCGTCGTTAATCGCCCGCCTTACTGCCCGCGCAACTGTATTTTCCACGATTGTCTTCTTGCCTCCGGCGAGTTTTTTCAACCCTCTTGGGTCGTAAAATTCGCGGCCCGTCCCTTTAGTGAAGACGAATTTCCTTGCAAAAGGCGCAAGCGGCCGCAAAACGCCCTCGGCGTCTTTAGTCGCGGCAATTCCGATTGCAAAAACAACGTCCTTGCGGCCAAACAACTGCAGCGTGGAGCCAAGGGCCTTGGCCTTCGCGGGGTTGTGCGCTCCGTCAAGCACAACAAGCGGTTTTTCCTGGATTACTTCAAACCTGCAAGGCACCCGCACTCCTGCAAGTGCTTTTCTCAAAGGCCTTTCTTCCAGCTTGGTGCACTGGCTTGCGGCAGCAATTGCCAAAGCCGCATTGTTCACTTGGTGGCCGCCAATGAGCGAAAGCCCAAGATTAACGTATTTTTTGCCTTCAATGCGCAAATCAAAAGTGCTCCCAACGGGCATAGATTCTGCGTTTTTAACAATAATTTCCTTCCCCAGCCTCAGCAGCCTGCGCACTTTTGCCTTGCGGCAGGCGGCCTCGAACTCGCGCAATGCAATGCCTTCCGCGCCCGTTATTGCAATGGTGCCGGGCTTGATGATGCCGCATTTGTCGCGGGCGATTTTTGCAACTGTTTTACCGAGTATTTCCGTGTGGTCAAGCGAGACGTTTGTGAGGATGGCGGCCTTCGGCCGCTTGAGCACGTTGGTGGCATCAAGCGAGCCCCCAAGCCCGGCTTCAATGACGGCGAACTTGCAGCCTTGGTCAGCAAAATATTCAAACGCCATCGCAAGGGTGGTTTCATAGTAGGTGGGCCGGTCCAAGCCGGTTCTCGCTGCAACCTCGCCACATAGTGGCGCTATCTTAGTTACAAGCGCGGCAAATTCCTTTTTCGACGCGAACTTGCCGTCAACCTGCATGCGCTCGTTGATGAGCTGGATGTGGGGCGAAATGTGGAGTCCGGTGCGCAGGCCGTGCGCAGAAAGAATTTCCGCGGCCAGCTGGGCGGTGCTTCCTTTGCCGGAAGTGCCTGCGACGTGGATTGTTTCATACTTTTCCTGCGGGTTGCCAAGGAGCTCAAGCAGAGTGGAGATGCGCTCTAGCTTGCGCGTTGCAGTTGTGAAATGCGCCTCGCCTTGAAGCGAATTGAGGAAAGCAAGGGCTTGACGGTAGTCCATTGCTTAGCCTAAAAACTTGCATGCATAAAAGGCATTCGTCTAACCTTTTCCTAATTTGCGAGCAGTCTGCTGGTGTTCAAAGAGTTTTTGGGCGAATAGCGAGCGGCGCGAAGAAGCTTTCAGTTGCTCGTCGACAAGTTTAAGGTTTTTATTCAGCGAACCTTTTTCTCTCCATAGCCTTGAACCATGGAAATCCGTCCCTACAAGCGGCGTCATTCCGTGTGTACTCGCAAAATCCATGAGCCTTCTCACGTCCCTTGCCTTATGCGCGGGGTGAATTACCTCTATGCCTTCAATTCCTTCGCGTATGAGGGATTCAAGAACTTCGTTAGGCAATCTTTCCCAGCGAATACCATCATTAGTCGTCAACCTCATTCTCATCGCCGGATGCGCGACGGCAACGTGCCCCCCGAGGGAACTTACGACGGCTATGACGTCGCCGACCTTGAGATTGTGCCAGGTCAATGGAGCTTTGCCAGCAAGGTACTTTTTTCTGAAGCTCCACGCATTACGTATTCCCTCATTCTCAAGTTTTTCGCGGTTTTCTGGATTGTTGAACGCCCATTCGGATATTTCTTTCTTGGTTACCATCCATGAAATATTCGCCGGCGGTACGATAGCGAAGCCGTTATGCTTTACTATCGCTAAACTTGCCAGAGCCTGCTCGCTTCGTTCGCCGCGCATTGATTTGAATTCTTTTTCAAAAATTTCCTGCGCTTGGGGACTTGTGTAGTAGACCAGAAGATGAACTTTGTGAACCTGTCCGCCGTGCCTGTAAAGCGTGCTTATCTCTGCAGTCCCTGGAATTACTATTACGCCTCTTTTCAACCCTTCCGCCTGGGCCAACGGTACGCCCAGCATAGAATGATGGTCGGTAACGGCAAGAAGTCTCCCTCCATTATCTGCCATTTCCTTTACGAGCCCTTCTGGGGTAATGAGGCCGTCCGAAAAGGTGGTATGAGTGTGCAGGTCAAGGCCTCCTTGCACGCCATAGCCGGGTTTCAACCTCATTTCCGACAGCGTTTTTTTTGGTAAGGCCGTTTTATGTTCCAAACTGGTTCCTTTCATTGAATCGATTTGATGAATGGATGACCGCATATTTAATACGTTTCAGAGGCAGTGGATGAAAAAAGTAAGGCGGCCGCAGGAATAGGCGGAGTTTCCTCTAGCCGCCTGAAGTGACTTTTGCCTCCTTGGGGGTTGCCTCGTTATTGGATTGGGAAGAGGGGAGGGGCGCAAAAGCGCCTTAAGGGAATTAAATGTCGAGGTACATCTGGAACTCGTACGGCGTCGGTCGTATCGAGTTTTGCTTTGCCTCCTCGCGCTTGAGCTCGACGTACATGCCTACTGCGTCCTCGCTGAAGATTGGCTTTAGAAAGTCGCTGTCGGACTCAAGCTCGTCAAGCGCCTCTTCCAGGCTTCCGGGAAGCTCGCGGATTCCAAGCTCGCGCCGCTTGTCGGCGCTGAGGTGGTAGATGTTCTGGTCGCACGGGTCGCCGGGGTCGGTTTTCTTCTTAATACCGTCAAGGCCGGCTGCGGCCATTGCGGCAAACGCGAGGTAGGGATTGCAGCTCGGGTCGGGCGCGCGGTATTCAATGCGCTTTGCCTTCTCCCCACCGTGGTACATCGGGATTCTCACGCTTGCCGAGCGGTTGCGCCTGCTCCATGCAAGGTAGACTGGCGCTTCGTAACCGGGGACGAGCCGTTTGAAGCTGTTGGTGGTTGGCGAGACAATCGCGGCGAGCGCACGTCCGTGGCGCAAGATGCCGCCAATGTAATAACGGCATGTCTGCGAGACTTCCGCGTACTTGTCGGCAGGGTCGTAAAACTTGTTCTTGCCGCCGCCCCAAAGCGACTGGTGCACGTGCATGCCGCTTGCGTTGTCGCCAAAAATGGGTTTGGGCATGAACGTGGCAATCTTGCCCATCTGGGCAGCAACGTTCTTCGCAACGTACTTGTAACTCACGAGCATGTCGGCCATCTTAAGCAGCTCGTCGTAGTGCATGTCTATTTCCACCTGGCCTGCGGTAGCGACCTCGTGGTGGTGCGCGTCAAGCGTGATGCCAAAAGAGTCCTCCATCAAGGAACCAACCGCGCGCCTGTATTCCTGAAGCGAGTCAACGGGCGGAGCGGGGTAATAGCCTTCCTTGAAGCGAACCGGGTAGTTCGTCCCCTCGCTGTTCCAAGCCGCCTCGCGCGAGTGGATGCTGTAGCCCTGGCCCTTGTAAGGAGTTGAAGTGTCAAACTTCACGCCGTCAAAGACGAAGAACTCGGCCTCCGGCCCCCAGTAGCTCACGTCAAAACCGTGCTTGGCAAGCTCCTTCTCCGCCTTTTCCGCGATGTAGCGCGAGTCGCGGCTGAAGCGTTCCTTTCCGCCCGCCTCCATCACGTTGCAGAAAACGCGGGCGGTCTCCACTTCCCACGGGATTTTGCAGTAAGTAGCCGCGTCGGGCATGAGCACCATGTCGCTCTCAAAAATGGGCTTGAAGCCCTTGATGGACGAGCCGTCAAGCTTGCCGATGCCGTTTGCAAGCTCGTTTTCGCCAATAGTGTGCGCCGGCACTGTGATGTGCTGCAGGCCGCCAATGTAGTCGACAAACTGCAGGTCGACCCACCGCACGCCGTCGCGCTTGAACAACTCGAGCAAACTAGTTCCAGCCACTTTAACCACCCCGGGGCCTTAAGCCCCTAAAATCAACGAATGCAAACGGATGGTTTACCTACTGGCCGCAAAAATTAATAAGCTTAACGCGCTTCAAGGCGCTTTCAAACAATTGTTTTATAAACTTCTTGAAAGTAAAACATTTGTTCGGGATTCTATCAAAAAGCTAACTAGGTGGCGTACATTTGACGACCGACGAGCTTGACGGCAGGATACTTCAGGAGCTTTCGCGCAATTCCCGCGCGAGCTTCCGCGCCCTGGCGAAGAGGGTTGGCGCCTCCGCTTCCACCATCATCCAGCACATTTCGCGCCTCGAGCGTGAAAAAGTGATACTGGGCTACGGCGCCGACCTCGACTACTCAAAGCTTGGCTTCGGTTTTGAGGCGGTCATCGAAGTCACCATCCGCAAGGGAGCCTTGCTTGAAGTGCAGAAGAAAATCGCGCTTTTCCCCGGCGTAGTCAGCGTCTACGACGTTACGGGCGGCAGCGACAGCATTGTAGTGGCGCGCACGCGTTCAAGCCGCGAGTTCTCCAAGCTCGTCAAGAAAATCCTGGGTCTTGAAAACGTCGAGCGTACCAACACCCACGTAATCCT
>CAZPDD010000015.1:5532-13423 GCA_964585235.1 Microcaldota archaeon
GTGCTTCATCGCCTCAAGCTCGCTTAGGATGTTCCAAATCATCGTCCTAGCGTGCATGGGCAGGTTGATGTCGTTGCTCACTTCATCAAGCGCGTAGATGGCGGACGCGACGCCCGCTTCAGCCCCGTCACGTTGCAATTTTTCCTTGGCATTGGAAATTGCGAAGCGGACGTTTTTGGGAATGCTAGTGTCCCCAAGCAATTGGTCGAGGAACGATACGATTTTTGAAGCGTCAGACATTTTCAAACCCCCTTTCGGCGCTGGTCAAAACAAAGAAAAGAACCGTTAGGCTCCCAGAAGCGAATCACTTAATGCGTCGACTCTCTTATATGCCTATTTGTCTGTTCTTTCCCCTCTTCCCCCGGTGGGCACTCTCGCGCCTTTGTTCCACCCAACTCGCTTCTCGCAAGCATGAAAAGGTACTGCTGCGCATAGCCGGCAAGAGGCCCCCACCGCTGGCTGGCGAATTCCCGCACTTGCTTTTGCGTGCGCACGCCGTACCACTTTCCCATCGCCCTGCCTATCCACACGTCGTGCGGAAAAGCCGACAGCTTGCCAAACCCGTAAAGAAGCACGCAATCCGCCACCTTGGGGCCAACTCCCGGCAGTTTTTGAAGCTCATCGGCCGCCTCCCCGTAATCGAGCTTATGCAAGCCCATCAAGTCAAACTCGCCGCTACCCACCATTTTTGCAGACTCGCGCAAGTAACCCTCGCGGTAGCCGAGGTTGATTTTGGCAAGCTCGCTTGAGGGCATTTGCGCCATTTCCTCTGGAGCAATCACGCTTCCGTTGCGGCAAAGCGCCTGCACGTTTGCGCGGATGCGCGCTATGTTCGAGTTCTGCGAGCACAAGTAGCTGACAAGAGTCTCCCACTCGCCGTTTTTCGTCAGCCGCATTCCGGCAAAGCGGGCAAGCGCCCGCGCCATCACCGCGTCCGTGTTTATTTGCCCTGCGATTTTTCCCAAATCATCGCCCGCGCGCAAAAGTGCGTTCACATGGCTGGCGTAACGCTTGTCGAAACGAAGGCCGCCTGCCTTTTGTTCCACGACGATTTCTTTTCCGCCGATTTTTCTTGAATAGGCGTTTCCTTGTGCGTCTGCTCGGCTCCAGAGAAAGTGCGGCGGCTGGCCGCTTTCCATCGTAAGCCTCAAATCAACCAGTTGCGGCGCCAAGAACCCACCGGATTAGTGAGAGCCGGCGCCTTTAATCTCTTTTTCGCCCAAGGCCTTTTGCGCGCCGGTTTTTGCAAAGGCGTCGTACTCAAGGCCGTAAAAGACGATTGCCGCGAAAAAAAGCACGAGAATTGGCGCAATAAGCAAGCCTCGCACGAAGCTGCTTTGCTCAACCGCCATGTAGGCGACTAGCATGAACATTGCCAGAGCGGCGTAAAAGTGGGGCCTGAGTGCTAGGAATAGCTGCATGCGGAATTCTCTCTTTAAGCGCCGGGTAACAACTCAATACGGCACAATCCCCTAAAACACAATTTGGGTCGTCGAATTCAATATACTGCCTGCAGGCTTAAAAACATTGGCAGGCTGTGTGTTACTGATGTCTCAAGAAAAGTCGGTTGGCGTGCTGCTTTTCACAGGCGCCGCCCCAAAGCAAGTCTTTCTCCTCCTGCTTCGCTACGGCGCGGGCCACTGGAGCTTCGCGAAAGGCCACGTGGAGCAAGGCGAGTCGGAAAAGCAAACGGCCTTGCGCGAGCTCGAGGAGGAAACCGGCATCGGCGAGGGGGAGCTTGAGTTTGTCGACGGTTTTCGCGAGACTACGCAATACTTTTTCAAACGCGACGATATGACCATCCCCAAGACTGTTGTGTTGTTCCTCGCCCACGCGAAGAAAAAGCCTGCGGTGAAGCTAAGCGACGAGCACACTCAATTCGCCTGGCTTTCTGGAAAAGAGGCTCTCGAGCGGATTACTTACGAGTCCGACAGGCAGGTGCTTCGGGCGGCGCTTGACTTTATCGCAAAGCACTAGCCAGCCGTCCAAAAAAAGAAGCCTAGGCTGTGTCGTTGGGCGAAAACGAAAGAAAAAGAAGGAGTCGGCTGCCGCGTTTTTCGCAGCAGCCCAGTTTCTACAGGCTCAAAGCCCCATGTACCAGGCAACTGCATAACCGCCTACTATGAGCGTAAGCAGCCAGTGAAGCAGGTTGGCGTAGGACATGGACTTATCCATGTTGAACCACGCGCCTTCCACCATCTCAAGCGCGAATGGGAAGGTTATCCAAAGCGCCGCGCCAAGCAATGCGCCGCCAATTGCGCCGTAGGCCGCCAGGCCAGCTTGCGCCCACTCGAAAACTATCGTGAACCCAAGGCCCATCAAGAACGTCATTACAACTGTCTTGCCCATGGCCATTTTCATGTCCTTTACCATCATCTTCGGGTTTTTCTTCGCAAAGGCCCTCATTTCCTTGGCGTAAATCTTCATCCAAGTAATGTGGCTTGCAATAACCCCGATGACGGTGAAGATAATCGCAGCAACAATAGTCTCAACAGCAGGCACTTACAACCACCTCTCTAAAAATGACGTTCCCGGCGTATTTAAAGCCTTCCAAAACCCGCCTTTGGCGCCGTTTGCCCAAGCGGGCAAGAGGAGGGGGAAAAGCGTCAAATCAGAAGCTACCTCGGTAATCAACGCTTTCGCTCATACTGGGACAGTCTCATCACGTAGACAATTAGCGTTGCAAGCAAATAAATTGCTTCGCCAACACCATACTTTAGCTCGCATGCACTCTTTTGCAGGGGTAGCGAAGCCTGGTCAAACGTGACAGGTTCAGGGCCTGTTCCCTTAGGGGTTCGAGGGTTCAAATCCCTTCCCCTGCACCTTTTCTTCGGGCCTTCGCAGGACTCGGCCCTCGAAAAGCTGCACCAAAACCGAGGCGGCACCTTTTCTTCGGTCATCTCGTCGGCCTTAGCTCCTCGAGTGGCCTCGAAAAGCTGCACCAAAACTGCACTGCTTCATTTTGCATCGCTTATTAAAATGCGGGCCGTAATTACGTAAGGACGTTTGCACTGAAGTTTGGGAGAGTGGTGGAAAATGGGAATGTCGAAGCAGGATATGGCGCACCGTAGCTCTAACTTGAAGAGAAAGCTTGAGGAGCTTGAGAAAGAGGCGCTTAACGACCCGCTGAAGAGAAACCGCAAGCTCCACGAGGAAATCGCGGAGCTCAAGAAAAAGCTAGGCGAGTAAACGCGCTTGTGCGAGTGCTGGCCTTTATGCGATTGAACCAAAAGAAATGGCTCAACCCCACTGTTATTGGCGCGAGCATTGCGAGTTTCCTCTCCGACTTCAGCCACGAAGGCATCACCGTCCTCTTACCCGCCTTCCTTCTCTCGCTTGGCGCGCCCGCCTTTGCCCTTGGCTTGGTCGAGGGCGTGAGTGACGGGCTTGCAAGCTTCTCTAAACTCTTTTCCGGCTATTACTCCGACAAGTTCGGGGCGCGAAAGGCAATTGCCTCGCTTGGCTACGTCGCGTGCGGCGTTTTCCCCGCAGTCCTCGCAGTCGCAACCACGTGGCCAATGGTGCTTGTGGGAAGGGCATTCGGGTGGCTTGGAAAGGGAGTGCGCGCCCCGCCACGCGACGCCATACTCGCCTCTTCAGTTGAGAAAAAGGACTTGGGCAAGGCATTCGGCCTGCACCGCGCAGCAGACACCTTGGGTGCAATTGCAAGCACGCTCGCCGCCTACTTCCTCATCAAAGCAACTGACTTTCGCACTATCTTCTGGCTCGCCCTCATCCCCGGCTTCTTGGCATTGGTCGCATTCGTTTTGTTGGTTAAGGAAAAGAAAATTCCTGTCGGGAAAGCAAAGCCCAGTGTTGAGAAAAAGTTTTTCGCCTCCCTCAAGCAGCTGCCACGAAAGTTCAACCGCCTGCTTGCGGCAATTGCGGTGTTTGGCGCGTCGGATTTTTCCCACGCGCTGTTGGTTTTGTTTGCGGTTACACAGCTCTCGCCTTCAATGGGCTTTGTTGAGGCATCAGCAATTGGCGTGCTGTTGTATGCCTTGCGCAACGTGGTTTACGCGGTTTTTTCCTACCCCTTCGGTGCGTGGGGCGACGATTTCGGCCGCAAGAAAATGCTTGCGCTCGGCTACGGCCTCGCTGCAGTCACTTTCGCAGGCTTTGCCGTTTCGCCCGTCAGCCTCCCAGCTTACGCACTTTTATTCAGCCTAGCGGGCGCTTACACGGCTGCGCACGACGCGCTTGAAAATGCCCTTGCGGGCGAGTTGGTCGCCGACGCCAACCGCGGCCTGGCCTTTGGCACGCTTGCAACCGTCAACGGCGTTGGGGACTTCGCCTCAAGCGCTATAGTCGGCTTTGCGTGGACGTACTTCGGCTTTGCCGCAGGTTTTGCCTACGCAGCAGTTTTCGCAGCTGCAGGCGCGCTTGCGCTGCTTGCGATGTGAAAAACCACTCCTGCCCAGTTGTTCAATCAAGACTTTTAAATCCAATTGAGACATATTGCGGAGGTGGGGGCAATATGGATGAGATTCGAATGGCGGTATTCGGCAAGATACTTGAGGTGGGCACGCACTTCACGAAAGAAGGCACAAACGGCAAGCCGCCGGCGCTTCCAGACGCGGTTTGGATAGTCGAATAGCGCTTGAAGCTGCGCGGGAAAGAGCAGGTGGGCGTGTGGGAGTTTACTTCCCTAGCTTCGCCCTGCCGAATGCCTTGCCAGTTCGTTCGCTCCAGAATGAGGGCAGCGGGTTTGAGGCGAATCCCCTGAACTTGTCGGAATAGACGTAGACGAGGCCCGCGTTTGCGGGGGCAAGTTCGCGAAAGTCCCCCGCAGCAGCTGAGTAAATGTCCTTGATACGGCTGCGCTCGAAATCTTGTTGCAAAAGCGAAGGCCTCTTCAAGAGCAAGTAGTCCGCCTGCCTCACGGTGTTTATCTCCAGGCTTGAAGAATTCTGGCTGATGAAGAGAAGCGACAAGTCCTTGTGCCGCGCGACGAACAAAAGCTGTGACAGGAGCTTGTTCGCCGTTGACATAGACTCGCGGGCGCTGAAGAGGATGCCGCCCTCATCAACAAGCAAGGCCGAGCCGTTGGCCGCCTTTTCAACTGCGTCAACTGAGTGAATCCACGGGGGCAGCGAGCTTTCGCCAAAGCCCATTGCAAACACGCTCCTGCCGCGGGCGGCCCAGTTTTCAAGAAGCCGGAGCCCAAGGCCGCTTTTCCCCGAGCCGCGCGCGCCAAGGATGATGCCAACCGTGCTCTTGCTAGCGTAAAGCCACTCCTCGAATTCCGCCGCGCTTCCCTCGAATACCCGCACTTCCCCAAGGCCGGCGAATGTTGGCTTGGAAGAGGTAGCCATGGCCGCTTTTTTTGCCAATCCAGCAGCGGCACCCGACGCGCCTTTCTTAAGCAGGGAAAAGAGGAGGGAAAAAATTTTCAGGATTATTTTGCCCACTGCAACAAAGGCCTTGCCAGCAAGGGAAAAAAACGCCTTGGCTGCATTGAAAAGAACCCTCGTTGCCTTTGATGCAAAAGACTTGCGTGACACTCAGCTTCCCCCCTGCAATAATATGTGGCGGGGGGAAAGAAAAGCCTTTTGCGCTTGCTTCACAGTTGCGACTTGGCCGCGCAGAATCGGGTGCGCTTGAAGCGGGGGTTGCGCTTTAAGGCAACCAGTGCTTTTCCTGCCCAAAGTTACGGCTTCATGCGGCTGCGCGTTTTTTGGCAAAGCGCTTTTTCCACACTACAAACGCTATGATCGCAATTGCGAGAAGCCACCAGTAGCCCGCAAGCACTTCAAGGATGTTCTTAGCGTGGGCGTTGAGCGCAAAGTCAGTTGAGTCCGTGAACTTGTGGCCCGCCGGGTCCTCGTACTGCAGGGAAAACGTGAGAAGCTGCAGGCCATCGGTGCCTTCCTTGTCAACTGCAACAAGGTACTGCAACTGCGTTTCCTTGCCTGCAGGCAGGCTTTCCACATAGCGGACTGTGCCGTCAGTGCTGAAGGGGTAGATTGGCACGATGCTTACTTTCAGCTTGTCCGCTTCCTGCGAACCCGTGTTTTTCAGCGTTATCGTGACCAGACCCTTTTCGCCAATTGTGATGGACGCACCTTGCGTAGGCGTTGCGACAAACTCTGCCTTGGGCTTGACGGTGAGGGAAAGCGGGATTTGCTGCACCTGCGGCTGGCCGTCCTCGTCAACGAAAGACACGCTTGCCGTTAGGGTTCGGTCACCCGCGCCTGCGGACTTGAGCGCCTCTATTGAGTAAGTCGCGTCCGCAGTTGTGCGGCCGGCAACAGTGCCTAGGATCGCCTGCCGGCCTGCGGATTTTACCTCCACTCCCGCAGGGGCTTGCAAGGCTGCAATTGCCGAGTCCGCGCGGCCGTTGCCAGTGTTTGCGAAGCGCACCGTCACGCTCGCCTCGTCGCCGGGGTAGATGTCAACGGGTTTTGAGGAAACAACCGCGGCCGTGAACGAAGGCACGCCGCGCACGCGCAGGTTGACGGTATTGCTCTCGCTGAATTTCAGGAAGTTCTTTTCGTAAGTTGTTCCGACGGTCAATTGGTAAGTGCCAGACTGCGCGAGGGCGTCAACTGGCACGAAAAAGACAAGCGTTCCGCGGCCCTGCGGGTCGTCAAAGCAAAGCTCGTTGATGTACTGCGTGTCAGGGCCCTGGACTGAAAGCGGGTAGGGGGTTGAAAGCTGGACTGAAACGCGCTGGGCGCAGTTGTCCGCCTCAATGCTTTTGAGAAAGAGCGTGAGCTTGATGACGTCCCCGGGTGCGGCTGGGGCGGGGCTTGCGGTGAAGCTCTCGAGCCTCACTTTCGGGTTGACCGAGGCGGCTGCAAAGCCCGCTAGCTGCGAAAGCAACACGAGCGAAAGCAGCATCATTCCGATGAAACTTGTTTTTCTTCCATTCATCCCCAACCACTCTCCTTTTCCCATTTTTTAAACGAGTTCCCTCTTGAAAAGCATGACTGTGGCCAAAAGCATGGCTGCGCCGAAGGCAATCAGGTAAGCAAGCTCGGGCAGGATTTGCGCAAGCCCGAAGCCCTTGACGGTGACTGCCGAAAACGCGCTTGCGGCGTAAGACATTGGAAGCACTTGCGCAAAGCCCTGCAGGAAGGGCGGCAGCGTCTGGATGGGGAAGAACACGCCCGTGAGGAAGATGGTCGGCAGGATGACTACCATCGAGAGGGCCATGTACTGCTCCTGCGAGCGCGCCAACACCGACAAAATCATTCCAACCCCCGTTGCGCCAACTGCGTAAATCCCAAGCACTGTAAGCAGGTCAATCGGGCTTCCCTTGAGCGTCACGCCGAAGAAGAAAATCGCAACCAGTATCATCAGGCCCGAGCGGGCTGCCTCCAAAAGCAAATAGAACAACTGGGTTCCAACGATGATGGTCGTGTTCGAAGTAGGCGTGAGAAAGACGCGAGTGAGCGAGCCGTTCTGCCTCTCGCCCGCAATCGCGCGCCCCAAGCCGGCTGCCGCGCCTTGGAAGATGATGAGCGCAAGGATGTTGGGCAGGAGAAAGTCAAGGCCGCGCCGGCCAGCGCCGTAGGGGGTTGAAAAGCGCGGTTGTATCAAGGCAGCTTGCGACTTTGCAGCGTTTTGCCGCGCCTGTTGCAAATTCTCCTGCGCGGCGTCAATCAACGAAAGCGTCACTGCGGCAGAGCGCTTTAGACCCGCGTTTTCCCCCTGCAGCGAGTTGAAGCCGGCGTGTTCGGAAGCGGAGTAGGCTGAGGCTTTTGCAAACGAGCCGCGCAGCGAATCGTAATAGGCGGCGGAAGCAAGCGCAGCCTGCTGTGAGTCAACTATTGTGAAAAGCGCGTTGTTGGCTGATGTGCCGGCGGTTGGGGTGAAGCCGCCGAACAACTCGTTCGGGTCAACTGGATTGCCTATTGTATTTCGAAGCGCAAGGGATTTTGCGGCA
>CAZPDD010000016.1:0-12709 GCA_964585235.1 Microcaldota archaeon
TTTGCAACTTCGTTTCCCGACTTCGCGGTTGCGGTAAACGCCGCTGCGAACAACGTCGGAAGCCTCGCGTTAGGCGACGTGCTTGGCTCAAGCATTGCAAACATCTGCCTGCTGCTTGGAATTGTCGGCATGATGAAGCGCATTGAAATAAAACGCGAGCAGACGCTTGAGAACGCCGAGCTTTTGTTCATCGTCGCCATCCTGCCGCTCTTGCTGCTTTACCGCGGGGCGCTTGGGCCCGTCGAGGGCGCAGTGCTGCTGCTTTTCTTCGTCATGTACGTCATGTTCGTCGTCAAGCAGCGCTTTACGACGGGGATAAGGCAGCACCTTCACCGCGAGAGCCTCAAGACAATTGCGTTCTTCGGCGGCGGGATTGCAATCATTTTCGTGGCGTCCACATTCGTGGTCAACAGCGCGCTTGAAATCGCCGCCGGCCTGCACGTGCACCCCGCCCTCATCGGCCTCACGCTCATTTCGTTTGGAACAACCCTGCCTGCGTTGATGATTGATTTTGTCGCCCTGCGCCGGGGGCAGGTGGCGCTTGCGATTGGCGACATTTTCGGAAGCGCGGTAATCAACCTGACGCTCGTGCTTGGCGCAGCTGCGCTTTTCGGCCCAATCAAGAACGGCATCACGCTCTTCACCACCGGATTCGTCGTGCTCGCAATGGCGACTTTCTTCATCTGGTACCTGCTGATGCGCCACGAGGGAATTTCCCGCAAGCACGGCATGATACTCGTGCTCGCCTACGTAGTATACATTCTCGTAGAAATCATACTCGGACTCACCGGCTCACGGCCTGCTGGCTGAAGAAAAGAAAACTTGTGGCGGAAAGGTAAGAGGGGAGGGGGGTACTATTGCCCTGCAGGTTTCTTGCGCCCCAAGAGCGCAATGCGCGCAAGGAGGGCTTCAAGCTGGATGCGCGGGTCTGCGCCTTGGCTCATGCGAAAGTCGTACTCCCCAACGCTGTCGACAAGCTCTATCTTGCTTTCGTCGGGCACGTCAAGGCGCGTGACTTCGGAATACACTTGCGAAATCACGTCCTCTCCCGCCATGCCGTATTTGAGCATCAGCTCGTCAAGCATTTTCCGGGCGTCGGCAAACTTTCCTTCAAGCGCGAGCTTGACCATCTTCGCCACTTCCTCCGGCCGCGCACGCGAGCTTACTGAGAGCACGTCCTCTTCCTTCACGTGCGTCCCCATTGCTGCTGCGCCCTGAAGCACGTTGATTGCCTTGCGGCCGTCGCCTGCTGCGATGTAGACAACTGCCCCGCGGGCCTTTTCATCAAGCTTTAGGTCCTCTTTTTCCGCAATGTGGTCAACAATCCTGCCCACGTCAGCGTCGTCAAGCGGCCGGAAGCGAAAGACGGCGCAACGGCTTTGGATGGGCTCGATGATTTTCGAGGAATAGTTGCAGCTGAGAAGGAAGCGCGTGTTTGCCGAGTACTGCTCCATCGTGCGGCGAAGCGCGCTTTGCGCGTCGTCAGTCAGCTGGTCGGCTTCGTCAAGCAGGATGATTTTGAAAGGCACGTCGCTCATGGAAAGGGTGCGCGCGAAGTCCTTGACTTGTCCGCGAACGACGTCGATGCCGCGGGCGTCGCTGGCATTAAGCTCGAGAAAACACTCGCGGATTGCGTCGCCGTAAAGCTCGCGAGCCATTGCAAGCACGCAGCTCGTCTTGCCGGTTCCGGCCGACCCCGCGAGTAACATGTGCGGCAGGTTCTTGCTTTTCACGTAAGCCTGCATTCGCTCGACGGCGTGCTTCTGGCCGATGACGTCAGATAGCTTGTGCGGCCGGTATTTTTCGACCCACGGGATGAACTCAACAGATTTTTCACTCACTTGCTAATCCCCCACTAACATCCTTTTCCCTGAAACACGTTTTTAAACCCCCTCGCACTAATCGCTTGCGGGGTAAAGAATGACCGTTATTTCAACTACCGAAACCGTGCCGGGCTACCGCATCAAGGCATACAAGGGCCTCGTGTGGGCAAGCTCGGCGAGAAGCAAGAACATTTTTGCCGACATCGGCGCAGTAGTGCGCAGCATGGCGGGCGGGGAAATCAAGGCCTACAAGCGGATGACGAACGAGGCGCGCGCCTACGCGCTTCACGAGCTTGCGGAAAGCGCGCACAAGGTAGGCGCCAACGGCGTTGTGGGCGTGCGCTTTGGCAGCACGCAACTCTTGCCCTCGACCGTGGACGTGTTTGTCTACGGCACTGCGGTTGTTGTTGAGAAGGAGCGCAAGTAAACTGATTTTGCAAAAAAACAACGGGCGCAGCGAAAGCAAGGCGGGGAGGGAAAAACAAAAAATTAGGTTTTCAAAGCCGCGTTGTTTTACGCATTGCAGCGGAACTCAGGCGCTCAAACCAGGGGCGGTTTGTTGCCCGCATAACCTTGCGCCCAACTCCGCGAAGAATTCTCGTGGCTCAAGCAAGCCATCACAAACGATTTTCGGGGACAGACTAAGCTGGCCGAAGGCCTTTATGGGGCTTGCTCTCTGCCACAACGTCCCGCAGCAAGCTGCGCACGCGGCGGCTTTGACTACATACGTGGGTTTTCGCCCCGAAGCGAACGATTCGCTTCAAGGCGCAATAGATTACTCAATCCGCTTTTTAAACATTGCAATTCCACTAATGTTTCGGGCAAGGGGCTTGAAGAACCTTAAATTGACTGACACGTCTTTCGGCAGGAACTTCCGGGCAATGGACTACGCTGCCGGGGCGATGCAGGGGCGCAAGCGGGCCGTCGGGTGGGTAATTGGATTCGGCGGGCCGACGGATTGGAAGAGTAGCAACAAGTGGCCGGCTTTCGAGCACTACGAGCTTGCCCACGCCCTTTCGAGAGCAGGCGTCCGCGATTACAAGGTAATTGCGCTCGACAAGGACGAGGATGCTGTTGAAAAAGCCGCGCGGGAGCTTGAGGCCGGACAATTGGAAATACCGGAAATCCATGCGGGAGTCAGGAAAAGACTCGATGTCAAGCGTATTGAAACGGACATGTCGCAGTATAGCCGGCGAATGCTGGGCAATCCTCCAGGGACAGGCGCGTGGCTTTATAAAATTCCTGCTGGCTCACGGGAAAGAATCGTGATTGTCGGGCCTGGCGAGGAAGGAGACGTTTTTGTGAACCGTCCGAGCCAAAGGCCCGATGTGATTACCTGCTTCAACGTTGCAAAGTACTATGATGAGAAAAAGCAGGCGGAATTGGCGCGATTGCTCGCAGGGGAACTCAAGACAAACGGCTTCATCATGACTTCCTCCGAACCGCGGCAAGTGCATTTCGTGCAGGCACTTCGGGAAGCAGGTTTGCAAGTCGGCGAAACGCTTCTTCCGCCCGGACCGGCGCCTAGGGGGGCAAACGTGCCCCTAGGGGCAATTGGAAAACTCGTGATTGCAGTTAAAAAAAGAAGAGTTACGCGCTCTTGAATTCGCGGCGTTTTTTCGTGTCGCCCCAGCAGTCCTTGCAGATGACGAGGCGCACGGTCTTGCTGGCGGTGAGCGAGGACTTCTGGCAGTTGCGGCAGACTTCGCGCTTGCAGTAGTTGCATTCCTCAAGGTAGTAAGCATCCTTGCCGCAGCGTCCGCACTTCATCATTTTCGCTAAACACCCGTTGAAAACAGCCGTATTAGAAAGCGCAACTTAATGCCTTGATAAGGGATTATTTGGGGGGAGATATTTATTAAAACCCCGTTGTTGGCCGCCTTTAGGCAAATGACTGGCTTCGCCGCCCCTTTGCTTACCCCCTTGGCGGCGCTTTTTTTCCTGCGGGGGAGAAAAGAAAGCCGCGTGAATAGGTTTAAATTCGCGTTCCAACGCAGTTCTGCTATAGCGGGGGAGTGGAAGCTCAAATGTACGGAAAACTATTGCGCCAGGCAATCGACGCCTATTCCGAGAATTACGGGCTGCTCCTCGTATTCAGCGTGCCTTTCCTCATCGCACTGCCCCTTGCGCTTTTCCTGCCGAACTACTCTGCCTTGGGCGGCATTTTCCTGCGCGTCGGCAGCCTCGGAAGCGACTTGGGAATAGCCGACGTGGCCTTCCTCACGGTTGCCCTGGGTGTCTCGCTGCTGCTGCTTTCCTTCGCGCTTGTTGCAATCAACTCCGTGATAAAGGCACAGCGGTCGTTCAACAAGCTCAAGCACACTGACTTTGAGCGCATGGAAGAGGCGACTTTCAGGCTCTTTGCCGTGCTCGTCATTGCTTTTCTCGCAGCCTTCGCGTTCAACCTGCTGCTTTACCAGACTAAAGTCCTCGGCGAGCAGGCGCGGCTCGTGCTCAACTCGCTTTTCACCGCCGCCGTCTCGCTCCTCGTGCTTTTCGCCCCGCAGGCAATAGTGCTTGACAACTCTTCCCCCGAGAACGCATTTACCCTGAGTGCCTCGCTCCTCTCAAAGAAGTGGCTCGCGGTCGCCCTGCTGCTGGCTGTATCGGCCATTTTGCTGGCCGTCAATTTCCTGCTGTTCAACTGGCTTTCCGGCTACGTCGGCTTCGCGGCCTTGCTGGGCATTGCGGTCAATGCGCTCTTCATCGTGCCCTTCCTTGAAGTCGTGAAGGTCCAGATTTACCTCAGCAAGTACAACCTGCTCTGATTTTAACCGCGCCGCCCAATTAATCCTCTTTATGCCGACGCGCGTGCTCATCATTGCCGAGAAGCCCTCTAGCGGCGCCAAGATAGCAGAGGCGCTCGCCGAAGGCGGCGTCGAGAAAAAAGGCAGGGGGGCCGCCAAGTACTTCGAGTTCACCCGCGGGGGAAACGACTTTACGGTAGTGCCTGCTGCCGGCCACTTGTACGGGCTTCGCGAGCGGGAGAAAAGCCGCGGCTACCCGGTCTTTGACGTCGAGTGGGCGCCTTCCTTCACTTCCTCGAAACAAGCGGCCTTTACGAAAGCGTATTTGGACAACATCGTTTCGCTTGCGAAGAAGGCCAACGAGTTCTACTCCGCCTGCGACTACGACATTGAAGGCGAAGTGATTGGCGCAAACGTGCTTGAGCTCGGCTGCGGGGTGAAAAAGGCTCGGCGCATGAAATTCTCCACCCTCACTGTCGAGGAACTGCGCGAGGCGTTTGACAACGCGATGCCCGAGCTCGACCACCGCCTCGTCGAGGCGGGGCGGACGCGCCACAAGCTCGACTTTTTCTGGGGAATTTCACTCTCCCGCGCGCTCATGACCGCCATCAAGGCGGCCGGCCGGTTCCAGATACTCAGCGTAGGCCGCGTTCAAGGCCCCGCCCTCGCAGTCATCTGCAGGCGGGAAAAGGACATTGCAGCCTTCAAGCCGGTTCCATACTGGCAGGTATTTGCGGAAATAAAGCAAGTGATTTTCGAGCACTCCCACGGAAAATTCGATGCTGAGGCAGAAGCGAAGGCTGCGGTTGCCAACGCGGGGACTGAAGGCGTTGTAACGCAAGTGAAGAAAGCGAAGTTCAACCAAATGCCGCCCTTTCCTTTCGACTTGACAACCCTGCAGACCGAGGCGTACAAGGCTTTTGGCTTCACGCCAACCCAGACGCTTGACCTGGCACAGAAGCTATACGAGCAGGCCGTTGTATCCTACCCCCGCACTTCGTCACAGCAACTGTCTGAAAAGCTCAATCTTCCTGAAATCATGAAGAAAATTGCCGGCAACAAGCAATACGCTGCGCTCGCCAACAAGCTTTTACAGGAAAAGCTTTTCACGCCCCACAACGGAAAGCAAAGCGACCCCGCCCACCCGGCGCTTTACCCGACCGGAGTGCAGCCGCAGGGCCTCAGCCCGCATGAGCAGAAGCTCTACGACCTTATTGCAAAACGATTTCTCGCCTGCTTTGCAAAACCCGCAGTGCGCGAGAGGATGAGCGTGACGGCCAAGCTAGGCAGCGAAGACTTTTCCGCAAGTGGCAGCCGCACGCTAGAAGCCAATTGGCTGGAGTTTTACTCCCCTTACGCCAAGTTCGAGGAAGTGCTCATGCCCGCATTCGAGGAAGGCGAGAAAGTGAAGGCAAAACGCGTTTGGGACGAGCGGAAGGAAACGCAGCCGCCCAAGCGGTTTACGCAAGCCTCCATAGTGAGAAAGCTCGAGGAGGACGGGCTTGGGACAAAGGCAACCCGCGCGGGAATTGTCCAGACGCTTTTCGACCGTGGCTACGTCACGGGCAAGAGCCTGGAGGCCACTCCCCTCGGGATGAGCGTGTTTTCGGCCCTTGAGCACAACGCGCCGCACGTTCTTGAGGAATCGCTTACGCGGCACTTCGAAGAGGAAATCGAGGCAATCAGCCAAGGGACAAAACCCGCCGAGGAAGTTGTCGAGGAGGGAAAGAAGACGCTCACGCAGTTGCTGGACGACTTCCGCAAGAAAGAGCTGGCAATTGGAAAAGAGCTGCTTTCGGCGGTGAACGAGACGCAACGCGAGGCCTCAACGCTAGGGAAATGCAACCTCTGCGCAACGGGCAACCTCGTGATCCGAAGGAGCAAGTACGGGCTTTTCGTCGGCTGCTCGGGCTACCCGAACTGCCGCAACACTTTCCCGCTTCCAAAAGGCGCGCTTGTAAAACCCGCTGGAAAAACTTGCGAAAAATGCGGCACGCCAATGGTGCTGGTCATAAGGAAGGGCAGGCGGCCGTGGAGCATGTGCCTCTTGCCCACTTGCGAGACGAAGGCGAATTGGGGCGCAAAGAAAGAACCTGCTGAAGCGGGGGAAGAAAAAACGGGAGAGGCGCAGGAAAGTGGTTGAAATAGTCTTGGACGCGAGGAAAAGCCTGAACGAAAACGCCGCCGCCTATTTTGAGAAGGCGAAGAAGGCGCGGGAGAAAAAAACCGGGCTTCTTGCGGCAATTGGGGACGTTGAGAAAAAAATTGAAGAACTGAAAAGAAAAGTCGGGCAGGAAAAGCAGGAGCTTGAGGAAAAAACAAGAGTGGTTGAGAAGGTTTTTGAGAAAAAGGAGTGGTTCGAACGCTTCCATTACTTCCGCACTGACGGCGGGAGGCTTTGCATCGCGGGAAAGGACGCAAAGCAAAACGAGCTGCTTGTCAAGCACCATCTTGAGGAGGGGGACTTGTTCTTCCACGCCGACGTCCAGGGCGCTGCCGCAACTATACTCAAGGATGGGCTGAATGCAAGCGGGGAGGAAAAGGAGCAGGCGGCGCAGTGGGCCGCGTGCTTTTCCAAGGCGTGGAAAGGCGGCTTCTCATCAGTTGACGTGTACGCAGTTCCAAAAGACCAGGTGAGCAAGACGCCTAAATCCGGCGAGTACCTGCAGACTGGCAGCTTCATCATCGCCGGAAAGCGCGAATGGTTCAAGAACACTGAATTGAAGGTGGCAGTCGGGTTGGCCGGGGACGGAAAGCTGGTCGTAGTGCCTAACTCGCTCGCAAGCACGCTTGATAAGAAAACCGAAGCCGCGCCGGGGGAAAAGAAACTCCTTGCGGCAGAGATTGCGAAAAAACTCGCGCTTTCACGCGAGCAGCAGGAAAAGCTGATGCAAATGCTGCCCTGAAGGCAGTTAGGCACTCTGCACTTGAAGTCAGCCTACCGTTGCTCAAGCACTTGCTTGACCCTCCTGTTCAAAAGGTTCAAGTTTCTTGCAGCAGGGGTTGTTACAAGTGAAAGTGCCTGCACGTCGTTTCTTAGCGTTTCGAACCTGGTTCTTTGCTGGGGCTTTACAATGAGATTGGAAAGCTTTTCCAGCTCATCATCGCTTGCCTTGAGCAGGAGGGCAATTGCATCGCTCCTGTCCTTCGGGACGCTCCGTGTTTGGAGTGCGCTTACCTTGAAGAAGAGGAGAACCGGCAGGGATGGCATAAGCACTTCGCCGCTTGCGGGGATGTCCGAATAGCGCTTTAGGTAAAGCCGCTCGCTTCCCTCATAAAGCATTCTGAGCGGCGGGGCATCCGGGTGGATTTCCCCGCTTTGCTCGTACAAATCGAAGATTATCTCGCCCTTGACCAGCCTGCTGCCCTTAACGGAATATCCATTGCGGACGAGAAAATCGTAGAGGGGCTCGAATTTATTGTCACTGACTGCAAAGTCGACGTCCTTGCTTCCCGCGTACGGGTTGTGGTAGTAAATCGCCCATCCGCCGAACATCAAGGGCACCTCACCGAGGCTGTTTGCATGAGCCACGAAGTGAAGCATCTCCTTGAATGACTTTTCGCAGATTGCTTTTTCGTAAATCTCGGCCATTTTCTCAGCCCGTCGTAAATACTTTCGGCAGCTTGTGCTTTTCTGCCACTTGCTCAAGCGCGGTCAGGCCCATTCCCCCCAGGCTGGCAAGGTCAGCGTACAACAGGCAGGGGTTGACTATGTAATTGCGGCCTATTTTCTTACGGCCATAGAAAACGAATTCGTCTTCCGCAGGGATTAGCACCACCTTTGACTTCAACTCGCCTACCTTGCCTTCGATTGCATTCATCGACGCATCAGGCTCGAAGCCGGGCTTGACGTACACGGTGGTAAAGCCGCTGTGCAGGTAACCCGAATCAAGCCACGCTCCGGAAAACAGGGTATGGGTGTGCGCTATGCCGGCCAAGGCGCTTTCGTCAGCGGCAAAAAACGCTTTCTTCAACGCTATTTCCCTCTGGCCTATCCACTCTATCAACAGCTTTTCAGGATATTCCAATATGAACCTCGTCCGGTAAGGGCGTTTCACCAGCCCTTTTGCCACCAGCCACGCCATCACCCTGCTGACCATTCCCTTGCTCAAGCCGGTTGCCTCGACTATCTCCTTCTGCGAAACGGGCTTGCGTGGCGCTTTTGCAAGCAGATACATTGTCACCCGCGCGGACTTGCCCCGAAAACCGTTTACCAATTCAACTGGCGCCCCCCAAGCCTTCACTCACATACCTACTTGTTAGCAAGTAGTATATAAATAGTTTACTAAACAGTAAACTATATATAAACTCGAGAGAGCGCCTAAGGCACCTAAGCTCCGAAGAAAACGCTTAAATATGTGCTTTTTGCATAATAGTGAGCTATGGGGTTCGAGCGCGTCTACGTGCGAATCGCAAAGCGCGGGGGCTTCAAGCCGCCAATCCTGAAGGAAATAATTTTCCTTCGCGGCAGGGGCCTCAACGACACGGAAATTGCAGAGGAGGCAGGAATCTCGCGCAACACCGTGCACAATTACATGGAGAAGATGCGCGAGATGCAGGATGCGCAGGTGGCTGAGCTGATGTCGCTTGTCGGGCTGATGATGGCACGGCAGGACAGGACCATGCGGGAAATGCTTAAAGCCTTTGAGCAAGAGTAGTAAGTCGTAAGGAAAAAGGGGAAAACAATAGCATGACCCAGGAAATAACTTTGAAAGTCGCCGAGGCGATGCAGATTGACTACGGCAAGCGGGTTGTGCGCGTCGACAGCACCGCGCGCAAGATTCTCGCAGTTACTACGGGCGACGTTGTTGAAATCATCGGCAAGAAGACAACCGCAGGCATCGTGCTTCCCGCCCATCCGGCGGACGAGGGGCTGAACCTAATTCGAATGGACGGGATTTTGAGACAAAACGCGAGCGTGGGCCTAGGAGACCGCGTGCGCATCCGCAAGGCGGAAATCAAGCCTGCGAAGAAAATCGTGCTCGCGCCCAACCAGCCAACTCGCTACGCGCCTGGCTTTGACCAGTACGTGAAGAAAAACCTCGTGGGCAAGCCGCTGCAGCGCAGCGACGTGCTGAGCGTCAACGTGTTCGGCACCGCCTTTCCCTTCGCGGTTGCGCAGACGGTGCCAACAGGCCTCACCATAGTCACTGAGGAGACTCACCTCGAGTTGCGCGAAGAGCCCATCAAGGAAATGGGGCGCATCGCCACAATCACTTACGAGGACATTGGCGGGCTGAAGGAATCCATCCAGAAAATCCGCGAGATGATTGAGCTGCCCATCCGCCACCCCGAGCTTTTCGAGCGGCTGGGGATAGACGCGCCAAAGGGCATTCTACTTTACGGCTCGCCGGGGACCGGCAAGACGCTTTTGGCCAAGGCGGTTGCGAACGAAAGCGAGGCGCACTTCATCACGATTGCAGGCCCCGAGCTGATTTCCAAGTTCGTCGGCGAGTCGGAGGAGCGGCTGCGCCAGATTTTCGCGGAGGCGGAGGAAAATTCGCCGACAATAATCTTCATTGACGAGATTGACGCGATTGCCCCAAAGCGCGAGGAGGTAGTCGGGGAAGTTGAAAAGCGCGTAGTCAGCCAGCTGCTTGCGCTGATGGACGGGCTCAAAAGCCGCGGGCAAGTCATCGTGCTTGCTGCAACAAACCGCGCGAACAGCCTGGACCCCGCATTGCGCCGGCCCGGGCGTTTTGACCGCGAGCTCGAAATCGGCGTGCCGGACAAGAAGAGCAGGAAGGAAATCTTGCAGATTCACACGCGGGGGATGCCGCTTGACAAGGACGTGAGCCTTGACGACCTGGCTGCAGTGACGCACGGTTTTGTCGGGGCCGACTTGCAGCTTTTGTGCAAGGAAGCCGCGCTCAAGGTGCTGCGGCGCACGCTTCCGAAAATCGACCTCGACAAGGAAATCCCGCAGGCCATCCTCGACGAGCTGAAAGTCACGAAGGAGGACTTCCAGGACGCGCTGCGCGAAGTCAGGCCAAGCGCCCTGCGCGAGGTCTACATCGAGGTGCCGAACGTCAAGTGGGAACAGATTGGCGGGCTTGAGGAAGTAAAGCGCGAGATAAAGGAGGCGGTTGAGCTTCCGCTCAAGAAGCCGGAAGTCTTTGCGCGGGTTGGCATTCGGCCGGTGAAAGGAATCCTCTTGTTCGGCTACCCCGGCACGGGCAAGACGCTGCTTGCCAAGGCGGTTGCCACCGAGAGCGAGGCCAACTTCATTGCCGTCCGCGGTCCCGAACTCTTGAGCAAGTGGGTCGGGGATAGCGAGAAGGGCATCCGCGAAATATTCCGGAAAGCCAGGGCTTCTGCCCCGTGCATTATCTTTTTCGACGAAATCGACGCAATTGCGCCTGCGCGCGGCGGCGGAGGGGATGACGAAGGCGGGGGTTCTCACGTGACCGAGCGCATGGTCAACACCCTACTTGCGGAGATGGACGGCATCCAGAACTTGAAGGGCGTAGTGGTGATTGCAGCGACGAACCGCGCGGACATCCTAGACCCTGCGCTCTTGCGCCCCGGACGCTTTGACAAAGTGGTTTTCATTCCCGCACCCGACGAGAAGACGCGGCTTGAGATTCTGAAGGTGCACGTGAAAAACATGCCCCTCACGCGCGACGTGAGGCTTGAAGACATTGCGAAGAAGACGGATGGCTACAGCGGCGCCGACCTCGAGGGCTTGTGCCGAGAGGCGGGAATGAACGCCCTGCGGGAAAACATTGCAACCCGCGAAGTCACTCGCAAGGATTTTGAAAAGGCGCTTTTGGCAATCCGGCCGAGCCTCGCGCCGGTCGTGCAAAAGAAGGCCCAGGAAGCGCGCGCTGGCTACTCTTGAAGCCCAACTGGGCTTGAGTACTTTAGGGCAAAAGGACGAATGCCCCCCCCTTGCCTGCCGGTAACAAAGCTTTGAAATACCTTCTTTGCCCTTAGTTAGATTGACTGGTGCAAAAAATGGACTTGCGCGTTTTAGGGACTTCCCTCCTGCTGCTTACTGCCCTCGCCTTGCTGGGCTATGGCTTTCACGATGCGATTGACGCCGTCGCGGGGGTAAAGGCAAGCCCGCTTGACAGCGCGGCCCAGTCAATCGCCATTGCGCTTGGCGCGAGCATACTCGTTTCACTCTGCTATCCGCACGTGAGGGGGGTCCGCAAGGGCGACGCGATTGTCGCAAGCGTTCCCCGCGCGCACGCAACCGCCGGCGGGATGTTTGCGTTCATCGACTCCATCTCGGCAGTAGCTCTTGAGGGCGGCAGGCTGGGCCAAAAAATCAAGGTGCGGCTCGGCAACGGCAGGGACGGGGAGGGGATAATCCAGTCCTACGCCGGAGCGTTCTCGCCCCCATCTGTGCAGATTACCGAGACGGAAACGGGCTGATTGCAAAATGCGTTTTGAAGAGCTTGCGCACATCATCGTGAGCGTAGTCACGATATCCGCCGCCTTCGCAATTGCGTGGACGGGGTCTACCGAATTCACGCCCGAGTTCTCAAATACCTTCATCCTCATTCTGCTCACAGTAGGGCTTGGCTTCATCCTCCACGAGCTTGCACACAAGTTCGTCGCCCAGCGCTACGGCGCTTCGGCCGAGTACCGCTCGTGGACAATCGGCCTTGCCCTCGCGGTTGCAATGGCGCTGCTTTTGGGTTTTGTTTTCGCGGCGCCCGGCGCGGTGTACATCTACGGCAAGCAGCTGACGGGCGAGCAGAACGGACGCATCGCACTTGCGGGCCCGATGACTAACGCCGCGCTGGCTGTTTTCTTCCTGCTGCTCGGGCTCTCGCTGCCGCAGTTCGCCGGGCTGGCGAAGACTGGCGCGGCAGTCAACGCCTTCCTCGGGTTTTTCAACCTCCTGCCATTCTTCCCCATGGACGGGCAGAAAGTGTGGGCGTGGAACAAGCAAGCTTGGCTGGCGGCAATTGCCGGGCTGTTTGTCCTCATGCTCCTGTAAACGGGGGCTAGCCGCTAGTTTTTTAGCTAGTTTCGGCCAACTTAAGTCAGAGTGATAAGGTTAGTGAAACGAAAACTGCTGTGAATAAAACAACATATGCAGTTGCTATTGCAAATTGCCTGAGTCTGGGATTGTGCTTTATGCTGTTCCAGTCATACTTCTTATCTTCAATGAATATAAGATATAAT
>CAZPDD010000017.1:0-12228 GCA_964585235.1 Microcaldota archaeon
CGTCCGGGCCGTCGGGATTGGCACGAGGGCGATTGAGCCTAGTATCTTGTCGCTTTCGCCCGCGTACTGTCCCGTCAGGACTTTCTCGCTGAAGCCCGGCGCGCTTATCTTCGCCTGGAAGGTGGTGTTGGAGTTTACGTTGAATACGGGCTTGAAGCCGGTTGAGGGGGTTGCTATTGGGTTCCACAAGTCGTCGAATAAGGTGGTCGTTACCTTGTCAGGGTCGGTCGGTCCGCTGATTTCCAAGCTCACGCTCACGGTCTTCTGCGTTGATTCTATTGAAGTAAGCTGCACTTCGGTCTGTTTTGCGGAAACAAGTTCGGCGTTCTCGCTCGCATCCGAGTGGCCTTCGTAGCTTGCCGTCACCTGCACCCTCGAATGCGGCAGTCCGTCGAAGGACGCGACTCCGGCGCTGTCGGTCAACTGCGTTTTTAGCGAAAACGCGGGTTCGCCTTCAATGCTTGCAAGCCGCACGGTTGCGCCTTGGAGGGGATTGCCTTGGCTGTCAAGCACCGTCACCTGCAGCGAGCCGTTTTGCGGCAAGACAAGGGGGTAGGCGACAAAAACAATGGCGCCGATAATGAGCAGGAGCAAAAGCAGGAAGACGGGAAGGCTTGGAATGCCGTGCGTTTCGAGCCAGTCGCTGGCTTGCGCCATCGGCAGTCCGTGCTCGTCGCTCCAGTCCAGGAAGTCTTCCCACTTCTCCTGTAGACTGGCTAGTAAGCCACTGTCTTCCCCGGCCATTGGACCTCACTACTATAACAAAAGGAGGTTTTAAAACCACTCGCAAGGCGCGCGAAAGGGTATGAGTAGGCAAGCCTGCCTTGCTTGCTAATGGCCAGTGTTTCCCCGTCCCTTCTTCCAGCAAAAGCCTTTTATGCGTTTTCGGGGCGTTAATTGCTTGTTGTTAGCTAGTACTGTTCAAAGGTGGTTTGTAACTCAATGGTCGAAGAACATTCTCCCCATCATTCCGGCGCCGGTTCGCTTGACAAGACGACTGCGTTCATAGCCTTCGCCGTCCTTGCCGCGCTTTTAATTGCCTTTGCCGCCTACTTCCTCATCCAGCTAGGCTCCCTCAAGTCGCAGGTGGATGCTTCGGGCGCTCCTGTGCTTGCCGACAAGGTGGCGACGCTTGACCGCCGGGTTTCCGCCCTCGAGTCCAGCATTGCCCCCTCGGCCATCAAGCTCGTCATGTTTTACGACTCTAGCGACAACTTCACTTCCGACGACGTGAATCAAGTTGCCGCAGAGCAGGGCTCATTAGCGGCGCAAAATCTCGCAGTCGAGCTTGTCGACATGAAGGGCCGGATAAGCGAGCTGAAGTCCTACGGCTTCAAGTTCCTCCCCGCCGTTTTCCTAAGCCGGGATGAGGCTTCGCGCGATGCGCGGCTCCTCCAGTCTGTTTCAAACAACCCGCCGATATTGATCAACAACGTGACGGGCTTCAGCATCGAGGGCCTGGGCTTCCTTTACGGCCGCAAGCTGGCCATTAAAAGCGAGTGCACGCTTGGCGACGGCGAGGTTTCGCTTGACGAGTTCACGAACTTCCAGTGCCCCTCCTGCGCGGGCGCTTGGAGCGACTTGGTCTACTTTACAAACGCAACCCGCGGCAAAGTAGATTTCAGGCTTCGCCACCTGCCGCTTCTCAAGCAGTTCCCGGACTCCGGCCATGCCGCGGAGGCTGCGGAATGCGCGCGGGACCAGCACAGGTTCGACGACTTCGTCGAGCTCGCCTACAAGAGCAACAAGAACCTCTCCATTGCCAAGCTCAAGGAAATTGGCGTAACGATGCACATTGCCGACGAGGCGAAGTACGGACAGTGCATTGACTCGGGCGACAAGGCGCTCGCAGTCGGCCGCGACGTAACTGAAGCGACGCTTACCTACGGCCTCAGCACAGTGCCCGTGTTCGTTGCCAACTGCCGCTACGAGTTCGTCGCCTACACTGCAAAGCAGGTTGCGTCCAACTTGTGCGCTGCGATTCCCGGAAACTGCAGCGCATTTGAGGCGGGAGTTCCCGCGGCGACCGTGCCCCTAGTCATTTCCGGCCCCGCCCTGCCCTCAACTACCGCAGGCTAATTTTTTTCTTTCAAAATTATTTTATTTCCCAGCCTGGGGGTCAACGCTTGAAGTCTGCTGGCTTCCCTTATGGCAGCGAAGATTAATCTCCGCTCCATCATTTCGTCGGTTGTGCCATTACCTTGGAAACCGCTTTCTGAGAGAACTTGCCAATCGAAATGGGTTCGCACCCGACGTGTTTTTCCTCCTCGCCGAACGGATGCTCGTGCCACCCATCCTTGTTGTCTGCACCGTAAATTCTCCTACCTGCCTTGATTAAGGCAAATGAAAACCGGCCGGTTTTCTGCGAATGGAACGCTTCGATGAACGTTCCATCGGATATTGCAAGCCTCAGCTTGGTTCCGTGGGGCTTGACATAGACGACCGAAAGTTTCAGGCCGAGGGAGCGGGAAGCGACCAAGGCTTCTTCGAAAAAATAGTCTTCGTTCAATGCAATCGCCGGAAGGCGTTCACCAGCTCCGTTTTCCTTGCCTCAAGCGCCTCCCATTCCATGAAGTCCAACTCAACCTCATACGAATGGGGGTTGGGGATTTTGCCGGAATCCAGTTTTGAGGAGAACTCCCCGAAACCGCAGCCGTACTTGGCTGAATAGCCCAGTATGCCCGCCTCAATCTCGCCGAGCTCGTGCTCTATCGCCTTGAGTAGGGCCTGTTTTTCGCTTCCAAAAACGTCTTTTGCAACCTGCTCGTACATGCAAACCGCCTGCTAACAATATGCCCGCCATTGCTTTAAAACCAACTGTTGCCCCCTCCTCTTCCCTTTCGGCCGCTACTTCTTTGCAAGCACGAGCATCTCGTGCTCGAGGTCAAAAGGCGCGAGGTCCAGCTTTTCAACTATTTTCAGCCCCGCACCTGAAGCCTCAAGCTCCTTCTCTACGTTCGCAAAAATCTTCTGCACGTCCTCGCTTGCGCTGATGCTTTTCGCTTTCACCGCAATCATCGCGTGGCCACCTTTCTTCAAAAACGCCTTCGCGTTTTCCACCAAGATGCGCGCCTGCTCAGGGTCGGCAACGTCCTCGAAAATCACGTCCACTTGCCCGCCGCACTCGTCACGTACCACGCCCGCATACGCCTTGGGGTTGCGCGCATCGTTCAAAAGCGGCAGCATGTTCTCCCTTCGCTCGCACACTGCCACGAGGTCGCGCATTGAGCGGGGGGCGAACTCGACGCACAGTACGACGCCCTCGGAGCCGACGACGTCGCTCACGTGAGATGCCGTTGTTCCTGAAGCTGCGCCCAAATACAGCACTCTTGCCCCCGGCTTGACCGCCATTGTCTTTAGCCCCTTGACAAGCCCCCCGCCGAGCTTGCTGCGGTAGGCGTTCCAAAAACGGTATTCGACGCCGTCAACGCGCGTCGTCTCCTCGCCGTAGACCTTGAAGCCCGGGGCTAGGCTGCGGGTTGCGAGCTTGCCGCCTATGCGAAAGACGCCGGGAAAAACCTGCTGGGGCTTCATAATTGTTTTTGTGCCAATGTCCTTAAAGCCCATTTGCCTCAGGCCTGAAGCCTCCGCTTTTATCGGGCTTGCTCGACAGTGACTTTTACGTAAGACGAGTCGGCCGCCCCAATCACTACGTCCAATACCTTGACGAACACGCCGTTCTTGTTGTACGCGGCGGTTTCGCTGTCCATGCTAAAGTAGTCCAGCCTGTTGCCCCGCTCGTCAAGGACCTCAAAATAAGGCAATCCATCATTGAAGTCTTGCGCTCCTCGGCTGATGGACGGCGAAATGCTAATCAGTTTCACGAGCCTGCTTGGGCTTACGGCAACTTGGTCGCCGGGCGTCATCTGAAGCTCTCCGCCGGGGGCAAGAACGTGGCCCTCGGCGGCCTTGATTTCTGCAAAAGATGTTTCTCCGCTCCCGACGTAAATGTCGGTCACTTCAAACTCAATGCCGTTTTTTGCATACTTTGGCACGGTTTGCTCCAAGTTGGAGATGCCCATGAAGAACGAGTCGATTTTTCCCCCGTTTTTGTCAAACAGCTCAAAATAAGCGCTTCGTACTCCGGCCATATTGGCTGCGATTGGGGATATGCTTGCAAGCTTGAGCGTCTTGCCCCCAATTTTTACCGACTCGCCGGGCTTGAGATGTTGTCTTCCCGTTGGCTTGCCGTTTTCACTGCGGCAGTCCGCAGCCACCTTTACCCAATAAGCCTTTCCTGTTTCAAGATAGTAGGCCTTCTGGTAGTCCGTGCCGCGCCATTCCCAAGGCCCGCTTTCAATTTCGCACTTCACCTTGTCTGCGGCGTCGCTGAATCGTATAGCGTCAAAGGGTGCGCCAATCAGGTTCCATCCCTTCCTCAGCTTGAGCGCATATTCCGCAAAAGTTATCGTATGGTCTCCTGCAAAAGTCATTTCACAGCCAAAAGGCGCCTTGAACCAATAGCCCGTATTTGGTTCAAGTGAATTGACTGGCTGCTTTTGGTAGCTTCCTTGAACAAAGCTGTAGGCGAATTGCCTTGCGCACGTGTTTTGCTTCAATTCCGCGCTTGCGCCGCTGTAAACAGGCACGCTGAACAAGTTCCATCCGGCATTAAAGTAGATTATGATGTCTTCAGCCGCCGGTGGCAAGGGCGGCGCTTCAGGCCCCGGATTTGGCGTTGGAGTTGCCAACAGTGCAGGCGAGGTTGTACCGGTAGGTGCAGCATTGGCCGCAAAGGCAAAGCCTGCAGAGAATAGCAGCATTATCGCAAAAATTTTCTTCATCTCCACCAAAGACCACCTTCATCTTATCTTGCTCGCGCTCTGACTTTAATTCTTGGATTTGGTTAGGCGCCCGCCTAACAATCAGCTTGGCTTGGCGGCAACTTCGGCATAGGAGGAGTCCCCGCCGCCGACAAAAACGTTTGTAACGCCGACGTAGACGCCGTTCTTTTGGTAGGCCGCGGAGTCTTTGTCCATTGTAAAGTAGTCGATGCGATTTCCGTTTGCATCCAGAAGTTCCATTGAGGCAGACGGCTCGGCTCCAGAGCCTGTTGCAATAGGCGAGATGCTCAGCAGCCGCAGGGTCTTGTCACCAACCGCCACTTGGTCCCCCGGCTTCAAGCGCCAGCTTCCGCTGCCGATGGCTTGCGCAGAAGGAGCTGTGGCGCTTGGCTGCGGGGGGTTTTCTTGCGCGGCCGTGGATTCAACAGGAGGTGCCGGCGGGCTTTCCTCAACCCCCGCACCGGGTGAGGCAAGAGCCTTTTGCCCCAAGTTGCTGGCATCGGCAGCCGGATGGTTGATTGAAGCGGGCGCGCCTACGTCCGTGAACATTTTTTGGCCCAACCCTCCTGATTGCAGGGCGTAGAAAGTGAATGCAAGCAAAACCAGCCCAAGGACTAGGAGGATTTTCTTGACCGGCGACGGCCGGACTATTGCCGCGCCTTTCTCGGTAAGCTCGTAGTACTTCCACTTCCTGCCTCCCGCGTCGGCAAGCTTGACTAGCTCGGCTTCCTCGAGGCGGTGCAAATGTTCGTTCACGCTCGGCGCGGCAATCCCAAGCTGGGCCGCAAGCTCTGCCTGCGTCATGCGCCTCTGCGCAAGCTGCTTTAAAATCATCACGCGCGTGTCCGCGCCAAGCGCTTTTAGCGTCGTGCGGTCAACCGTGATTTCATCGGCCAAGGATTGCTCACCCCGCCGTCATTGGCTTTGCGGCAGGAACAGGTTGGACGGTGCCGACCCCGGTTGCGTAATCAGGCCCGCCGTAATAATACGGCTGCTCGTAAGGTAGTTTGACGCTTGCTTCTTCAGCAAGCGTGCTCAAATCATTCGCCTTCACAAGACTGTCGCTCACCGTGTAAAGCACGTCCCCGATGTACGCGCTTCGCCGCACGTCGGTCCCGCCTCCGTAGTAATAGTCGCCCATTTTCTTGAGCGCCTCGGGGTCGGCGTGGCTCACGCGGCCGCGCAGTTCAAAACCCTTCTCAAGCGACACGCTAAGGACGTACGCGCCCTGGAAGGTCGTCGTGCCGTATACGTGCGCCTCGGGGTAATTTGGGTATTGCTTTGGATCAACTTCCGCCAATGTCACGGGAATGACAAGCAACCCGCCCTTGCTTTTGCTGAAAAGGAAAGCGCGGTGGTCGTCAAGCGCAAGCGACTGAGTTCCCGCGTCGCCAATCTTGTAGCTCGCCATTTCCTTCGGGTTTGCAACATCGCTCACGTCAAATAGCGAGAGCTTGAGGCCAAGGGGGAATGCCGCGGCATTCTCGTCAATCGCGCCATTCGCGTCTTTCGTCGGTATCGCGTCCTTTCCAAAGCCAATCAAGTGCGTTTCGTCAAACGGGTGAAGGTACTGCGAATAGCCGGGGATTTTCAGCTTGCCAAGCACCTTCGGGCCTGCCGGGTCAGAAAGGTCAATGACGAACAGCGGGTCAAGAGTCCGGAATGTGACCAAGTAAGCGCGGTCGGCGATGAAGCGCGCGCTGTAAATACGTTCGCCCGGCGCGAGGTCATCGAGCCTGCCGACAACTTTAAGCGAGCCGTCAAGCACGTACACATTATTGACCGACGGGATTACAGTTGGCTGGGGCATCCTCTGCGGAACTGGAACCGGGACGCCTGCGGGTTCTGCAACCCCAGAGCTTGCTTGCACAACGTCTTCCTGCACTGCCGCAGTGCGAACTCCCATTGGAACAATTCCGCCGCCATAACCGCCGACCCATTGCTGGTCAATCGTTGTCGCAATTCGGAAGTTGCCCTTGTACTCGTCCATCGAGAACTGGTTGAGCACGTGACCCGGCACTTCTGCCTTGCCCAAGTAATCAATCTTGTCCCCGAGCGAGAACTTGTGCACTACCGTCATTTCGTGAGTGCGGAAGTTCTCCTGCTGCAGCTCAGACTCGCGCACGGAAATTTTTTGGTAAAGCATTGCGCGCAGCTTATCATCTTCGAGGGATTGGAGGAACTGGGTCGCCACGCGAAGCTTCAGGCTGTCCTTTTGCCATTCGCTTACATCGCTTTTTTCAATCGCGTCGATTTTCGCAAGCGCGTCGGCTGCGATTTTTTGTCCCGCGTCGACGCTGAAGGTCCCTTGGGCAATGCCGCCGGCAACGCTTGAGAGGGCAACTGAAAATCCGGTTCCCGAAAAGGTTTGTCCTGCCGTCACCTCTATGTTTTCACTGTTGCCGCGTCCGGTAACGAAGAAAATGGCATTGCCTGCCTTATCGTCAGTTTGAACTAGCGCGAGTTTTATGCTGCTTGCCTCAATTGTCTCTCCTTGCTTGAGGCTGAAGGTTTGAGTGGCGCCGGTTGCGGATGAATTGGCCGCCTCGGCCTTGATTTCCGGCAGGAGAATCTCCTCGTATGCCTTCCACTGCGGCCGGTTGTAGTCGTAGCGCGTGTAGGTGACGTACGCGTTGTCGAGAGAGACGAAAACATTGTTCCCCCCGCCCATCAGCACTATTTTCTTCGCCGGTTCCTGCCCCAAATCTTTCAAGTTAACTCCAACTACTGTGGTGAACTCGTAGGAGTCAAATGGGTAGTCAAAATATGCGATGTCGGATGCTGCCACGTTCGCCAACCGCCCGTCAATGCGGTAGATTGGCATTGGCATTATGCGATTGGCGTACTCGCTGTAAACCGCGTACACCTTGTCGCCAATCAGCCTTCCTGCAACGAAGTTGCCGCGAAAATCAATTTCCTTGAGGAGTTTGGGGTTTGCGCGGTCGGTAATGTCGAATACCTTGACGGAATTCGCGCCGCCGCCATAGTAGAAAGGCGGGCAGCTTAGGCACCTTACGGGCATCATCGCGGGCATTGCCGCGATTTTCGCAGATGCTTGTCCCGTTGCGACGGCGCTTGAGGAAACGCCTGCCCCGCTTGCCGATGCGCCTGCACTGCCGGAAGCTGCCGCGTCAGCCGCGAAAGTCTTTTCAAGCGGCCTTACAATCGGGTTCCAGTCAAGCTGTTCGCTTCCAAAAGCAACTAGCTTGTCCCCGTCGACGAACATTTGTTGGTAATTGGAATCATTAAGGACCGAGACGACTTTCGCATCGCTTGGCGGATAGGCCTTGACGATGACGAGCTTTCCTTGCGTAATCGTGTAAATGTACTGGCCGTCGTTCTTGAAGTTGTCTGCCTCGTCAACCCCCGCGACCTGCACATTTGTAGTAGAGTAATCGTTCGTACCTGCTGTTGCTTGGGGGGCGGGCGCGTTCTGGTCTGCACCCTTTGCCGCCATTGCGCCTGCCTCAGCGGCCATCATTGGCTTGCCGTAGGAAGGGCCGCTTGAACCAGCCCCAGCGGCGTCTAGAAAGGAGATTATTTGGGAATACGATTTGAACTGCTTGAGTTCGCCACTCGGCTGGCCTGATGGCGCGGGCGATGACGTTGGGGATGGGCTTGCCTCTCCGAGGTGGACGCCTTGCTTTGGCAGGGCAACCAGCACAATCACAGTAGCGACAAGAAGCAAGAGAGCCAGCAGCGCCGGCAAGGCAATTCCTTTCCTCAATCCCACCACCCGAAAATAGTTAGGTGATTGCGCGTATTTAAGGTGACGAAAAGGATAGGCGGCGGCCTAATGCTTCGTTTGGGAAAGTTTGCGTCTCTTGTCTGGAAAGCGTTTCTCAAAATTGACGCAAATATCGTATCGGTCCTCTTTTGTAAAATGGGTTCATGCCTTTTAAAATTCCGAAGCCGCTTTTTGTCTTTATTCTCTTCGGATTCGTTTTCGCTTTTGCCATTCTCAATCGCCAATGAAAGTTACCTTGAGGCTGGGAAGCTCGAGCAGGACGGCCTTTCGCCACATGAGCGGCTGGATTTTGACGAGCTTCGTCTTTCCGATGAACTCCATGCCCTTGGCCTCGTGAATGTGGCCGCAGAGGCAGACAACAGGCTGGCTCTTTTCAATTACCTCGCGGATTGCCTTGCTGCCGACGTGATGGCCTTCATCCGTCAGGTCCGCGCAAGTGTTGAACGGCGGGTTGTGGGGTGCAAACACCGTTCGGCCGTCGACCAGGCCGCTTGCAAAGCCCGCCAGCTGTCCTTCAGTGTACTCGGTTGGAGTGCCAAAGGGGGTTGTGAGCGAGCCTCCCACCCCGACCACCGCAAAGTCGCCGAGCGAAATTTTTTTCGCGTGCATGCTCAGCCCCTCTATCTCCAGCCAGTCGTGGACATCCGCAGGGTCCATGTTCCCACCTTCGGCAAGCACGCGCACGCCCGCCTCGCTGGCAGCTGCCAGGAGTTTTTGCGCATAGTCGAGGGGCCCGCGTGTCGTCAAGTCACCGACGGCCAGGACCGCATCCGGCGAGTGGTCCTTGATAAGGGACTTGAGGAACTCCGGCCCCTGCTCGTAGTTGTGCGAATCGGAGAAGGCAAGGACGGCGGTTTTCTGCATAATATTGGGTTGGGGCAGGTTCGGGATTAAAAATTGTTCTACTGCCTTGCGCAGTTGATAATGCGCTTTTCCGTCACTATCTTATCCACCGGCATGTCGTGGTCCTCGACAGGCACCTGTGCCACGAGCTGCATCTCAAATGCAAGCGCGATTTTCCTGCACCTCACTTTCGGCAGGAACAAGTCGTAATAGTGCATGCCCCTGCCCAGGCGGTTGCCGTTCTCGTCAAAGGCGATTCCCGGCAGGATGACGAGGTCAAGAAGCGAAGGTTCGGCGCGTTCATTTTCCTTCTTTGGCGGCTCGAAAAACCCCAGGTCGCCCATCACCAGCTCGTTTGGGGAAGCCAGGAAGTAGGCGTCCATTGCCGCTCCTTCCTCGTTGCGCACCGGCAGGCACACGCGCTTTCCCTGCGCCAAGGCACTTTCCATCAAGGTGCGGGTCTGGACTTCGCTTCGCGTAGAAGCGTAAAGCATGAGCGTCTTTGCCTTGTGCCATTCCGGCATCGCAAGCAGGCGCTCCCCAACGGCCTTGCTTTTCTCCGCAATTGCCTCAGGGCTCTGGCCGCTTCTTTTAAGCAACATTTCCCGCCGCAGCAGTTCTTTCATCTTCGGTTCGCCTTTTAAGGAGCAGGCTAGAGCCGCTTTGTGCAGTGGGCTTGCCTCGATATCCTTTTACTCAAAATCACTATAAAAGGTGTTTGCCCGCACCCGGCCGTTATTGCACCCAAATCCGGCCGAAAACAGCCAAGGCAGCCGCACCCCATTGGGGTTTAAATGCCTTTTCGGCAAAACTTTGACTTGTGGGGGAATAGATGGATTACTTCAGCGAAGTCGAGAAGGAAGACGGCGAGGCAGGCGCGATAATGCGCCGCGAGTTAAACCGCCAGCAGACCGTCCTTGAGATGATTCCGAGCGAAAACATCGTCTCAAACGCCGTCCTGCAGGCAGTTGGCAGCGTCTTTACGAACAAGTACAGCGAGGGTTATCCCGGCAAGCGCTATTACGGCGGCAACCAGTTCATTGACCAAATGGAGTCGCTTGCAATCGAGCGGGCGAAAAAGCTTTTCGGCGCCGAGCACGTCAACGTCCAGCCGCACGCAGGCAGCCCCGCCAACATGGCCGTTTACTTCGCTCTCCTGCAGTTCGGCGACACGGCAATGGGAATGTCGCTCTCCGAAGGCGGCCACTTGACGCACGGCCATCCAGTGAACTTCAGCGGCAAGGCCTACAAGTTCGTCCAGTACGGCGTGCGGCGCGAGGACGAGTTCATTGATTACGATAGCATGCGCAAGCTGGCGCTTGAGCACAAGCCGAAAATAATCGTCTCGGGCGCAACTGCCTACCCGCGGGAAATCGACTTCAAGCGCATTGCCGAAATCGCCTCGGAGGCAGGCGCCTATTCCATGGCCGACATTGCCCACATCGCCGGCCTCGTTGCAGCTGGCGTACACCCCTCGCCCTTTCCCTTCACCGATGTCGTCACCACAACTACGCACAAGACGCTGCGCGGCCCGCGAAGCGCCATCATTATGTGCAAGTCTGCGCTTGCGGAAAAAATCGACAAGGCGGTTTTCCCCGGCCTTCAAGGCGGGCCGCTTGAGCACGTGATTGCCGGCAAGGCAGTTGCTTTTGGCGAGGCGCTAAAGCCCGAGTTCGCCGAGTACGCCCGCCAGATTGTGAAAAACGCCCAGGCGCTTGCCTCCGAGCTCACTTCACAGGGCCTCCGCCTCGTGACAGGCGGCACCGACAACCACCTTCTCCTCGTTGACTTGCAGCCAAAAAACGTCACAGGCAAGCAGGCGGAGACGGCGCTTGACAAGGCAGGCATTACCGTCAACAAGAACATGATTCCTTTTGACCCGCGCAAGCCCTTTGACCCAAGCGGCATCCGCCTCGGCACGCCAACGCTCACTTCCCGCGGAATGAAGGAAAGCGAGATGATGGAGGTCGGCCGGCTCATTGTAAAAGCAATTGGCAACTGGCAGGACGAGTACGCCCTCGCAGGGGTAAATGCGGAAGTGAGGGAGTTGTGCAGGCAGTTTCCAATCTATCCTCCCGAGGTTGGTTGAGTGGGTTCAGTGCGTAAAATCGAAGTCGAGCTGAACGAGGACAACGGCCTGCTGAAATACTACGGCGCGCGCCTCGTGCTGCCGCAGGAGGGTTTTTACTCGCACTTCCAAAAATCCCTCGAACAAGTTGATCCGAAGCTCGCGCATCGCCTGATGTACGAAAACGGCGAGGAATCCACCAAGGAGGCGGTGAGCGCGGCCGAACGGACTTTCATCGCCGCCTCGCGCATCGCGCTTGACAAGCGCAAGCTCATCGAAAAGCTCCTCCTTCTCTCGCTAGAGCGCGGTTTTGGCCTGATGCGCATCGGCTCTTTTGACTACTCGCGCGGCAAGGGCACGGTTTTGATGGAGAACAGCGTGATTGCAAGGACTTACGGCAAGTCGAAAAAGCCCGTGTGCTTCCTCCTTGCGGGTGTCATCTCGGGCGCTTCGCAAATCGTCTACGGCACAAGCTTCAGCTGCGTGGAGAGCGAATGCCAGGCCGCCGGCGCTCGTCAATGCGAATTCGAGCTTTCCCCCTGCTCTGCTGAAGAGCGCCTCAAGTTCCTTGAAAAAATAACATAAGAGGTTTTCCGCCCGAGGCCTTCGCAGTAACTTGGCCCTTGAAAAGCTTCGCCAAAAAGTGATTTTTTTGAAAAACGTGCTTCTCATCGGAAACGGCGCTCGCGAGCACTGCCTTGCAGAGTCGCTTTGCAGAAGCGGCGGCACAAAACTTTTTTCTGCAATGGCGCATTCCAACCCGGGCATAACGGCGCTGAGCGAAA